>JBILFE010000315.1:0-5061 GCA_044351705.1 Luteolibacter sp.
CGGCGCTCTGGGAGCGTCGGTGCTGAAGCGGTGCCCTGGAGCGGCGCTCTGTGAGCGTCGGTGCAAAAGAGATGCGCGAAACATGTGCTAGCGACGCTCACAGACCGCCGCTACTAGGAACGATCTGCACGATTTGGCAGGAGCCGCCGGCGATGGTGAAGCGGACGTTGTGGCCGCACAGGTCGGCACCGAAAACACGGGCGTCATCAGCCGTCCGGGTTGGCGGACGCGGGTCGAGTGCGAGGGCCTCGCGGATGAGGGCTTGGGCGCGCGGCGCCAGACTAACAAAGGCGGCGCTGGCGGAGTCATGCACGGTGACTGGCAGGCGCGGTGGCGCCTGTTGGGCGAAGCCACCGGCAACCTCTGGCGGCGCTTCCACATAGGGCAGGTACGGTTTGATGTCGAAGACAGGGGTGCCATCAATCAAATCCAGGCCACCCAGTTGCAGGACCGGAGCGCCGGGCGCGCTCGTATCAATGGCTTCCAAACGGACCAACGACAGTCCGAGGCCGTTGGGGCGGAATGTCGAGCGAGTGGCAAACACGCCGAGGCGTTGATTGCCGCCGAGGCGGGGTGGGCGGACGGTGGGGTGCCAGCCTTGGTCGAGGCATTGGTGGAAGCCAAAGATCAACCACAGGTGGGAGAAGCCGTCGAGGCCGCGGATGGCTTCCGGGCTGCGATAGGGCTGATGAAAAACCAAAGTCCCCCACGCGCTGGGACAAAGTCCGGGTTGGCGGGGTGCGCCGAATTTTCCACCGAAGCAGGAGTGAACGACGGCGATGGGTTGGATGGTCATGAAATCCAGGCGCTATAGCCACCCTTACTTGCCATCAAACCCCGCATTGGCGAGCCTTTCCGCTGCGCTGCCGGCCATGAGTTGCCCCTTGTAAACGAGGGTGAAGTTGCCGCCGGTGGCCTTTGCAATGTCCGCCATGTAGCGGGCCGGGGTGCCAGGCAACTCAAAGGCGATGGTGTCAACCGGCACCTTGTGAGGATTGATTTCGCTCAATTCGTTCATGACCTGGTCGTAATCGCGCGGTTCGCCATCGGACAGCAGATAGACAGTGTCTGGCGCGGGTTGCATGGCAAAGGCCATCTTGAGCGGGGGATACCAGGCGGTGTTGCCCTGCGCCTGCATGGCATTGACCTTGGCGAGAAAATCATCCTTGACCTTGGAACTTGCCGGATACCAATTGACACGCGGAGTGGCGCCCAACCCGTTCCATCCTTGATCGGCAGGGGCCCCGCCGGGTGCATCGATACTCCAGGCGTTGTGCGAGAAGAAAATCACGGTGAAGTTCATCCTCTCGCTGAGGGCTTTGATGGAGCGGTTGAGTTCCTTCTTGAGTGCATCGATGCGGGTGCCGCCTTTGACCACATCGGAGGTCATCGAGAGGGAAAAATCGACAATGTAAACCGCGTGCCTGCCGCGCCGCGCCGTGCCGAAGAACGATGAGCCCCCCCCGCCATCGCCATCGCCATCACCGGCACCGAAGCCGGCGTTGAAATCATCATCGATGCCAAACGGCCCGGTCGGAACGGGGTTGTCGGGCATGGGCACGGCCACCGGTCCGGCCACCGCCGCCGCAATCACCCGCGCCCGGGCCGAGCTGGAGTTGGAGGGTTTGGGGCGCATGCCCCTGGCCAGATCCGGGATATCATGCGGGTCTTCCTTTATTTTGGGCGGCTCCTGATAGGTGACGATGACCGGGACGTCCTTGAACAAGGGCAGGATGGTGATCAACCACAATATCACACACATCATGGCCACGCAGATGAGGGAGACCACCAGCGATTGGACGAACTCTTGCCTGCGCTGACGCAGCAGCATCGCCTCAACTTGCGTGTTCCCAGAAGTCACCGGCGCGGTGAACGTCTTGAAACTGGGCTGGGTGTGCTGGGTTTGCTGGGTTTGCTGGGTTTGCTGGGTTTGCTGGGTGTGTTCGGTTGGCATCGGGGTGGATCGGATGACGGAGGCCGTCTGGGTGCCGGGTAAAAATGCTCAGCGGACCTTGAAGTGAATGCTGCCACGCAGGAGTGCATTTTCGCGACGGCTGTGAACGGTGATGGAATCCAGCTCATCCATCGCATCAATCAGCTTGTCACGCAAGTCCTTGCTGGACTTGTATTTTTCGAGCTGTGTGCCGCTCTTGCCAAAAATGGTGTCGGCGTTTTCATCAAGCAGTTTGAAGGTCTCGACGGCCCCCTCCCGCATGGCCTTGATATTCACCTTGAGCCACAGGCCGCTGCGACCCGCACCCCCTTTGTCGGCATTGCCAAGGAGTTCGAGGGCGCGGTTTTTCGATGTGGAGGCGGCAAACCACTTGTCACCCACCGTCACCGACGGGACAAAATCATCGTTGAAGTACGGCAGCGACATGAACCAAGTCATGTAGCCGTTTTTTTCCGAACTGATCGGCTTTTGCATCGGGATTTCCTTGCCGCTCATTTCGCTCACCTTGGCCAGCAATCGGGTGAAAGTGTCGTTCATCTTGGTCCACGAGGATGCCAGCTTGGCGCGGTCGGTTACCGGGGAAACCAGGGTGGCACGCGGGAAACGGCCCTTGTCAACGAGGGGTTGCGGCAGGCCGGGGATGGGCGGCACGCTACCCTTGAGATCGATGACGATGGCGGTTTCCTGGCCGAGTCCAGCAGCGAGATCGCCTTTGAGCGCATCCCATAATGCCACCACGTCGCCGCGGAATTTCCCGTTGAACATCGCGGTCATGTCCTTGAATTTTTTCATGTCGTCGGTTTCCCATGGCAGGTCGGAAACTTTCACGGCCATGGCATAGGCGGTTTCCACCAACGATTCGTAGTAGGCGCGGGCTTTTTCGTCATAACCGGCATCGGAAGTCATGTTGGCGAAAAACGCGACATCCGGCGAATCACCCAGATGGCCGAGCTTGGCCGGCGTCTTCCAATCCAGAGCTCCCGGATCGAAGCCACCGTAGGACTCGATTTTAAGTCCTTCCTCAAAGAACGCCACCATCCCGGTGGCTTCCATGCCACCGAGCTTGCGCAGCGCGCTTTCGCGGTCGGTCACCAATTGCAGCAGGGCCTGCAAGTCACGGGTGTCGCCAAGTCCGTCCTCGCCGGCCAGACCATCGCGCAAACCATTGGTGTAGGTGGACAGGCCGCTTTGAATGCTGCCAAGCACCTTGGCCGCACTGGCATTGCCAAAGATCAGGGTGGCGATTTCCTTGGATGCATAGGCGTCGCTGAAGGCCAGGGCGGTTCCGCTTGTCAGGGACTGGCTGAGGTCGCCCACAAGGTTGCAGTCTTTTTCGGAGGTCCCCATGAATACGACGACGTACGGGCCCACCGTGCCGGAGGCCAACACCAGGTTTTTCTTGGCGATTGCAGCTAACAGCTTGTCGACGGTCTCGGTGCCAAGCATCTCTTCCATGTCCTTGCGCCCGTTGGCCATTTCCTCGGAGACCTTTGCCCCCAGAAGTTTGTAGCCGTTGAACTTGGCACCTGCCCTCTCAAACTCCACGGCTTCGACCATCTCGCCCGCGCCTTGCATATTTCCGAGCATCTCGCTCACGGCACTGGCCACGCTGTCCTGCTTGGCCTTGGCGGTGCGGAACGCCACATGAATGGGTGGCATGTTGGCGCGTTCCAGCAGGCCGATACCGGACTCCGGATCGGAAATTAGATTTTTCACCAGGTCCTCGCCGAAGGTGTTGTTCATGGCGGCCTTCATGCCGGATAGATCGCCAGCCTTGGCCGCCGCCACAAACGCCTTGGCCAAACCTCGCATTTGAAAATAACTCAGGCGGTTGCTGAGGGTGACCACATTTGCCAGTTGCTCGCCAGCGGCCTTACCGACGGCCACCGTAACTTCGAGGCCGAGCATGTCGCTTGCCGTCATCGGTTCGGTCAAAACCTCCTCCTCGTCCGCTTTCGCTTCTGCCGCGGGTTTGTCCTCAGACGCCAGCGCTTTTTCCTGCTCGCCCTCGGGTATCGCAAAATCCTCATCCATCGGCTTGCCCTTGTCCACGCCTTCCTCGGGATCCATGGGCATACCCTGGGGTTCCATGGGCCTGCCCATGCCCATCATGCCTTGGTTGACTTGCTCATCGATGACTTTCCAGAGCTTCATGCCTTTTGCCCGTTCGCCGATTTTTTTGCCGTTGTAGACCGCGATGACCGCTTCGGTGTCTTGCGGCAAATAGCGCACAAAACCCAGCTTGGCGGCACGCTCTTCCGCACTCAACTCCTTGACCGGCGGGGCGACGGGCGCTGCCGGTGTTGCTGCGGTGCCGGGCACCGCAGGCGCCAACTCGCCGGGTCGTCCCCCAGGCTGTGTTGCCGGTGCTGAATCAACCGGTTTGCCGGATTCTTGCTTCTTATTGCATGCTCCAAGTGTTAGTACTAACACTGGAATGACCACCCAAAATGCTCGTGTTTTCATGGAAAAAGAAAGCGTAGGTTGGCATCCGATGGCCGGCAAGCATAATGCCACCCGAAGCGAAAAATTATGTAAATCCGCCTTCAGGGGCGACCGGGACGGCGGGATTCGTCAATTTCTTGTGCCTGTTCCAATATCTGGGGTTGCGGAACCGCCTGGTTGTGTGAATGCTTGCCCCAGACCTACCACCATGGCCGCCAGACCCACCACGCCCGCCCGCAGCGATCTGTTTCCCTTCGACCTCGTCCGCCCGGAACTCGATCGCGTCGAAGCCGCCATTCGAGACCAAATCTGCGCCTTCGACCCTGCCGTGGTGCCTTACGTCGATTATGTTTGCAACACGTCGGGCAAACGTATCCGGCCCGCCCTCGCCATTCTCGCCGGCGGTGCCACCGGCGGCGTCAATGACAAGCACCTCAAAATCGGTGTCATACTCGAACTCATCCACATGGCATCCCTCGTCCACGACGATATCATGGATGGGGCTGACACCCGCCGCATGGTTCCCACCGCCAATGCCAAGTGGGGCAATGCGCTTTCGGTGCTGCTCGGAGATACGCTCTTTTCGCATGCCCTCACCCTGGCCACCGATTTCAACAGCATCGATATCTGCCGCAAGGTCGGCAATTCCGTCCGCGAGGTCT
>JBILFE010000215.1:0-6152 GCA_044351705.1 Luteolibacter sp.
CGCAGCGGCGGACGCTTCCAACACGTTGAGCAGGCCGTTGACGTTGATCTCCACGCACTCGGCGGGTTTGGCCATGGATTCCGGCACGCTCACCAGGGCGGCGAGATGAAAGACGTAATCCACCCCGTGCACCGCTTCTTCAACCAGGGCGCGGTCAGTGACGGAGCCTTCGATGAAGCTGCAGTTGAGACCATCGAGATTGTGCAGATATCCGCTGCGCAGGTTGTCCAGTACGCGGATCTCCCCGCACATCCCCTGATAGTGCTCGACCAAATGGGAACCGATGAAACCGCAACCGCCGGTGATGAGGACGCGCATGGGGGGGGGGGGGGGGGGGCTGGGGCCGCGGTTAGGCGCTTCGCGCCGGTTATAGGTTATAGGTTATCAGTTATTGGGAAGATGGAAGAATGGAGAGGAATTATTCAGGCAGGAAGTTTATATGCGAGGCACGGGGTCAATGGAACGAATGGTTCTTCCTGATAACCCATAACCTATAACTGATAACTCTCAACCCAACCGCGCGGGGTATTCGCCGCAGGTGATGAGTTGTTGGATGGAGGCGACGACGTGGGGTTTATCGGCGGGGTAGGTGACGCCGAACCAGTGGCTGCTGGTCGGGATCACACGGCAGTCCGCTTGGTTCGATCGGATGAGTTCATCGACGATGGTGGGAATATAGTATTCGGATTTTTCCACGTGGCCGGATTTTTCGAGGAAGTTGCTGAAACCGGTTTCGAGTTGATCGAAGAAACAACGGCTGAAGGCCCAGAAGTTCATCGACACCGGGCCGGATTCCGCGATGGCATTGCGCGAGCCGTCGAGGGCGGTGCCGCGGACGATGCCATCGGCATCCCGCTGGATGCTGACGTATTCTTCGACGGATGCCAGCAGGCCGTTGGAATCGGTGGTGCAGATGCCGCGGTTGACGTCGCCGTGGTCGGAGAGGGTGTTGACCAACGGGTAGCCGATCATCGCATAGTGGGCTTTGCCATCCGCGGCGCCGGGTTGGCTGAGAAAGCTGGCAGCGCGTTGATAGGCATCACGACCATAAAAGTCATCGGCATTGATGACGGCGAAGGGCTCGGTGACGATGTGGCGTGCGGCGCGCACGGCATGGGTGGTGCCCCACGGCTTGCTGCGGCCGGCTGGAACGCTGAAAGGTGCCGGCAGGTCATCCAAACGTTGGAAGGCGTAATCGACCTGGATGCGCTCGGCGAAGCGCGCGCCGATGCCATGTTGGAACGCTTCGGCAAAATCTTCGCGGATGATGAACACCACCCGCCCAAAGCCGGCGCGGATCGCATCAAACACCGAGTAGTCAAGCACGGTTTCACCATTCGGACCCATCGGGTCGATTTGTTTGAGGCCGCCGTAGCGGGAGCCCATGCCGGCAGCGAGTACGAGAAGGGTGGGGGGCATTGGTTAGAAGTTAGTGGTTAGATGTTAAAGGTTAAGGACAGATTCAAGACTGCAAGACACAAGACACAAGACAGGGGAAAAGATTATCAGGCTCTTCTCCTGGGTCTTGTGTCTTGCTGTCTTGTGTCTCTCGATTAGGGGCGGGTCGTTGGGGGGAGTGGAGGCTTGGCCGGCTTGGCCGGTGCTGTGGTGGGGGCGGCTGGGGTGGTCGGCACGGCTGGCAACGCCGAGGTGTGGGTATCCCTGCGCGAAAACTCCGTGGTGTAACTCAGATACCACAGCAGGCCGCCCACGCCAAACAGAACAATGAACACCAGAAGGACGAAGGTGAGGCTGAAAAAGGATTTCATAGGCGGATTGAATCGGATGGGAACGTGAAAAGCCAGCGGAAATCGTATCGGGACCATGGAAAAACGTACGGCGGCTGATGCGGCGTTAAGCAAGGACAGCGCGGTACCCGCCTATATCACAGAAATCAACAACGTGCTCATCAACCAGCGACTGTCGCTGTTGATGGCAATTCCGGAGCCCTCAGCGGAACTATTGCTTTGCTGCCTCTTGGCCATTGGGGGCGTCACCACCCGCCGCCGCGAATAATCCTTTCTGCCACAGGCAGAAGTCTGTTACTTCTTGGTGGGTGTCAGTTCAAACCAGCGCATCGAAACGCTGCGCTGGCCCTCCAACGTCTGCGTGCACACCCAGATATTTTGCTCGCCTTTGACCAGATACATCTCCATCGGCTTCGTTGTCTGCCAGCGCCCGGACATCCCGCCCTTGGCGTCTTTCTCTGACGCTGGTGCCCACGGAATCACAATGAAACCGTTGCCGTCAAGGACATCACCCACGCTGAAGTCCCGGACCGTCGGCCCGCCGGTCGGGGCCTTGGCCTCAAACGTGCGCAGTCTAACATTCTGCGCCATCACCGGCGGGAATGACTTGACATAGTCCTTGAGATATTCGCCTTCCAGGAGCGTTTTCCACTCGTTACCGACCTTGTACTCAATCCGATGTCTGCAGACATAGTTCAATGCCCGTTCGTCGATAATGAGCTTGCTGATCTTGCGAGGTTGCCCCAGATCCAACTCCAGCCAGCCATCCTCCTTGCCAAAGTCCATCGCCCAGCGCGTGGTCAGGTCATGGTCAATCGCCTGTTTGGCGGCGTGAAACTCCTGGTTTCTGAAGACGTTTGAGGCACTGGCTGCCTTGACCGGATACATCGCGCCAAACGAGCGCACATACATCTGCTGCCCCCAGTTGACGGTGGCCACTCGCGCCGTAAATTGGTATGTCCCGGTCTGCGGGATTTTCACCTTGTAACCACACATGGCATGGTCAGTTAGGGCTGGGAAATACACCTGCTTGCCGCCGGTATAGCAATTCTCGACGCCCACATTCATATGGGTATAGAAGTTTTCGGCTTCGACGTGGATGACGCCTGGTGCCAGTTTGATCGGGGCTTCCGGTTTTAAACTGTATGCGGCCACCGTCGCTGTTGCGGCCTGCTGTTGCGAGCCCCCGCTGGCGACGGGATTCTTCGTGCCATCCACTGGTTGCATCGAGTTCATCAGGGCATAGACTGCCGTGGCGCGCGGATTGGTGTATTGCCGGTTAGCCGGCGGCATGTATCCCCCGGCAGGTTTTTCAAGCGTCGCCGCCAGCCAGCGCAGATGCTCGTTGAGTGCGAACTTGGGTGAGTTGCGCAGTTTTACAGAGGCGAGAAACTCATCTCCCGTCATTTTGTAGCGGTCAAAAATCTTGGACACGTTGAATCCGCGGCCCAGCGCCATGTGCCATTCGCCATCCTTGCCACGATAGGTAACCGCCGCATGTGCGGGTTGCCCGACCCCGGTGGCCGGAATCCCGAACGCCTGATTGATGAACACTCCGAACGACGAGCGGGGTCCGCATTTGCCGCCGGCGGCCATCACGCAACTCATGTCCTTGTACGGCACTCCGTTAGGATCGCGGTACCAGACCTGGCCCACCATCGCAACCACCTCTTCGTTCTGCCTGAAACTCGGCTTCCAGGTATTGAGCGCCTCGCGACCCCAGTCCAGATCCGCATTGGACACGGAAGCCGATACCACATGGGTCATCTCCCAGATCGTCAGGGTATCGAAGCTAGGCATAAGTTCGCCGGCCGCATGAGCCTTGCGAAAATACATGTACCGGTCAAAGACACTGCTTTGCTCCGCAGCTTGGCCGACTCCGATATTGGCTGATCCGGGGGGACGTAGAACACACGCGATAGCCAGTCGCAGGTAAAGCCCTTTCCGTGATGCCGGATCGGCAAGGTAGATATTCTTCCAGTTCTCCATGGCCGCGCTGTCGATGCCCCAGCTGTCATCTAACTTGGCGAATTCCTCGGTGGGGGTGCGCGCCAGCATCGCCTCATCCATCAGCGCCGCGTCACTCATGACCCAGTTGAGGAATTCGCGGTTCTTGGGATTGGCGTTGCCCCAGGCTGCCAGATTCGGATTTCCCCCTGCTCGCATTAGGAAACGCCGCTCAATGACGGCATTCAAGAATTCAGGTTTATTAAGCAGGGCACCGATGCTCTTTGCGGTGATCTCCGGCGTGGCCGTGGGCACCTTGTCGCTGACCCATTTACCAAGATTGGCCATATAGGCATCAAAACTGCCGCTCTGCAGCGCAGCGTCGCGAGTCTTGGCATCGGGCTCCCATGCTTGGCTGCAGGGCGCGAGCGCCAGCAATACGGCCGTGGTCATTAGCGATTTTAGCGTTATTCTTTGGTATGGCTTCATATTATTGTAGTTCGTAGTTCGTAGTTCGTAGTTCGTAGTTCGCCTCACTCCATGCGGCTGTATGCCTGCCTTCCCTCACAGGCGGGACGCCTGTGTTCCGATGCGGGCGGCGAAGGCGCCATCGGTGTGGTCGCGGAACGGCAGCGCCTCGCGGGTGGCGTGGAGTGTTAGATCGGGGTGGGCAGCGAGAAAGGCCTCGATCTGGCCGCGGTTTTCGGCGTGCTCGAGTGAGCAGGTCGAGTACACCATGCGGCCGCCGGGTTTGAGGCAGGGCAGCGCATGGGTAAGAATTTGGTGTTGGGTGTGGACGAGTTTGGCGATGTCCTGGGCTTGCAGGCGCCAGCGGACATCGACGCGGCGGCGGACCACCCCGGTGTTGGAGCAGGGGACATCGAGCAGAATGCCATCAAACGCGGCATGCCACTCGGGCGGTGCGGGCCGGGTCCAATCGTGGACGGCTACGGTGGCCGCCGCGGCGTTGAGGCGGGCGAGGTTTTGATGCAGGCGGGGCAGGCGTTTTTCGTTAGAATCGGTGCAGGTGAGGGTCTTGGCGGAGCCCAGGGCCGCGGCAATCAGGAAGGCCTTGCCACCGGGTGCCGCGCAGGCATCAAGGATGCGCTCGCCGGGCTGCGGGTCTAGCAATTCCACGGCATGGCGGGTGGCCGGGTCTTGAATGTAGAGGGCGCCGGCGGCCAACAGTTGGGTGGGCAGCGGGCCGTCGAGTTTGTAAAACCCGGGCGCGTCATCCAGTGGGGTGCCGGGGACCGCGGCGGGTTGCGGCACCAGCGGGTTGACACGGAAGAAGGTTTCCGCCGCTTGGTTGTTCCACTCCATCAGAGCGAGAGTGTCGGCTTTGCCAAAGGCGCTCTTCCAGCGGTTGTAGAGCCAATCCGGATGCGAGTGAAGCACCGCCGGCGGCAGGTCCGTGATGTCATCCAACAAGCGCTTGCGCGAGGTGGTGGCGCGGCGCAGCACGGCATTGATCAGGCTGCGGACGTTGGCCTTGCCGGCTTCCACGGTTTCATTGACGGCGGCGTGGTCGGGCAAATTCAGGATCAGCAACTGGCAGAGGCCGACGCGCAGGACATCGCGGGTTTCCGGATCGAGTTTGCCATCGCGGAGTTTGCCGATCCAGTGGTCTAACAAGCGACGGTGGCGCAGCACGCCAAAGAGGATGGCTTGCAGCAAGCCGCGGTCCGGGGAGGACAGTTTGCGGCGTTGGGCGTGGCGCTCGATGAGGGATTCGGCGTAATCATGGCCTTGCGCCCAGGCGTGGAGGGCGGACACGGCGGCCTGGCGGACATGGAAATTTTTGGCGGGCATGAGGATGTTGGGTCAACGAATCCGCACCGGCTGGATGTCATTTTGGGTGAAGCGCACGACGGTGGTGTAGCCGTCTTTCTCACAGGCCGGGCCGAGCAAGGCGCTGCCGCCGCCTTCGAGCCGCCACAGATGGGTGGCGAGGAACGATCCGTCTGTTAGATCGGTGATCGGCGGGTAACCGGCGTTTTGCAAGGGTGGGCCATAGAGGGTGGTGAGGAGCTTGGTGAAGTCGTTGAGGCAGACCTTGAGGCGGGTGGGGTAAGCGGCGGCGGAGAGCGACTGGGTTTGGAGTGAGACTTCGCGCATGAGGCCGCCATCGGACCAATCGAAAAACAACAGGCAGCGCATGCCCCCGATGTGGCTGCGGGTTTGGAAGGTGCCATTGAGCCCGAGGCGGCCGAGATAGGTTTCATCGACGCAGAGTTCGACGATTTTACTGGCCTTGAGTTTGGTTAGGACCTGTTGGCGGGTATCGCCGAAGTGCAGGGTGTCAAACACGGCGGTGTTGTCCGCGCTGGGTTCGGCGGCCTTGTTTTTCGGCAACGGATGATTGGCTTCCAGCCATTTGAGATCGTCCGGATGGACTTTCTTGATGTCCAGGGTGGAGACCAGACCATCGATTCGGCGGATGGTGACGCTGCGCGC
>JBILFE010000357.1:0-4693 GCA_044351705.1 Luteolibacter sp.
TCAGTTCTTTTCAGTGGTTGTCTTGGTCCGCGCCACCCCAATCCCCCGCGTTCTCATCAGGGGTGGCGCACGCTTCCAGCGTGCCGCCTGCCGCATCCTGCGGCAGGGGCATCATTCGAAATATCGCACGCCGGCCGCGAAGATCGGTTGATGTTTGTTGCCGGGGATGTTTTTGGCGACGCGGGTGCCGGCGCGTTCAGAGTGGGCCATCTTGCCGAAGACCCGACCGCAGGGTGAGGTGATGCCCTCGATGGCGCCTAACGATCCGTTAGGATTGACGGCGATGGCCATGGACGGCTCGCCATTGGCGTCGCAATACTGGGTGGCGATCTGGCCGGCGGAGGCGAGTTGGGTGATCACTGCGGCGGAGGCGTGGAACTTCCCTTCGCCATGGGACATCGGCACCGTGTGAATGTCACCGATGCGGGTGTTGGCCAGCCACGGCGAAAAGTTGCTGACGACGCGGGTGTTGACATAACAGGAAATGTGGCGGCCGATGTCGTTGTGAACGAGGGTGGGGGCGGAAGACGGTGTTTCGGTGTTTCGGTGTTTCGGTGTTTCGGTGTTTCGGTGTTTCAGTGTTTCGGTGATCTGCGATCCACTATCCACGATCTGGCCGTAGGGCACCAGTCCGGTTTTGATGAGGGCTTGGAAGCCGTTGCAGATGCCGAGGATGAGGCCATCACGGTTGGTGAGCAGGTCCATGATGGCGTCGGCCACGCGCGGGTTGCGAATGATGGTGGCGATGAATTTGGCGGAGCCATCCGGTTCGTCGCCGGCACTGAAGCCGCCTGGAAACATCAGGATTTGCGAGCGCCGGATGTGTGCGGCGAGGTCGGTTAGGGATGCATGGATGTGAGAGGTTGTCAGGTTGCGGAAGACCAGGATTTGGGCCTCGGCACCGGCCTCGCGGAAGGCCTTGGCGGAATCGTATTCGGAGTTGGTGCCGGGGAAGGCCGGGATCAAAACCTGCGGTTTTGAGATGGTGGAGCGGGGATGGCGGATCGGGGATAGCGGAACTGCGCTCTGCGATCCGCTATCCTCCATCTGCGATCCATTCTCCCCCGCCTCCGGTTGGGTCGGATAGACGGGCTCCAGGGGGGCGGTCCAGGCGGCTTGCAGGTCAGTTAGAGAGTGGGATTCGTGGTTGAGGACGAGGCAGGGGGCTGCGGTGGTGTGGCCGAGTTCGAGGGTGTTAGGAATGGCATGGCGGATGCCATCCGCCGCCTCGGACTCATGTTCGATGAGGAAGGCGAAGTAGCGGGGGGTATACCATTCAGACGGACTGAAGTCCGCACTACTTTGGAAGCCGATGCCGTTGCCGAAGGCCATTTTGGCCAGCGCGGCTGCGATGCCGGGCTGGCCGATGTGGTGGAGCGAGAGGATGTGACCATCCGCGTTGAGTTGATAGAGCCGTGCGGCGACATCCCTGAGTTGTTGGAAATCCGGGAGGTGGTCGGCATCGCAAGGGGTTTCCACCAGTGAAATGGTGGAGCCGGCGTGCTTGAACTCGGGCGAGAGCGCAAGCGAGGCCATGCCGGGGGCCAGCGCAAAGGCCACCAGGGTCGGCGGGACATCCAGTTCATTGAATGAGCCGGACATCGAGTCCTTGCCACCGATGGCGGCGAGGCGGAGGGCATGTTGGGCGTGGAAGGCGCCTAACAGCGCTGCAAACGGCAGCCCCCAACGGGCAGGATCGGAGCCGAGTTTCGGGAAATATTCCTGCAGGGTGAGACGGATGTCGGCGAGTCGGGCACCGGCGGCGACGGCCTTGCAGACGGCTTCGGTGATGGCATAGACGGCGCCGTGAAACGGCGACCATGAGGCAATGTAGGGGTTGAAGCCCCAGCTCATGTAGGTGCAGACATCGGTGTCGCCTTCTAACAATGGCAGCTTGGCCACCATCGCATCGGGCGGGGTGAGTTGGTGTTGGCCGCCGTACGGCCAGAGCACGGTGGCGGCGCCGACCGAGCCGTCGAACATCTCGCCGAGGCCTTTTTGGGAGCAGGTGTTGAGGCCCTGGAGGATTTGGATCGTGGATAAGGGATTGCGAATTGCGGAATGAAGATCGCCCTTTGGGGCCTGGACATGGACCGCCGCGTTTTGTTGGACGCCGTTGGTGTTGAGGAAGGCGCGGGACAGATTGACGATGGTTTTGCCGCGCCAGGTCATGACGAGGCGGCCGCTGTCGGTGACGTTGGCGACGTGAACGCACTCTAGGTTTTCCTTGTCGGCTGCGGCGATGAAGTAGTCGATTTCCTTGGGATCGACGCAGACGGCCATTCGTTCCTGGGATTCGGAAATGGCGAGTTCGGTGCCGTCGAGGCCGTCGTATTTCTTGGGGACGGCATCGAGGTTGATTTCCAGCGAGGGGGCGATTTCGCCGATGGCCACGGCCACGCCGCCGGCACCAAAATCATTGCAAATTTTGATTTTGCGGGTGAGTTCGGGGTTGCGGAAGAGGCGTTGGATTTTGCGTTCGGTGGGGGCGTCGCCTTTTTGGACTTCGGCGGAATTTTCCAGCGCGGTGTCGGTGTGTTGTTTGGACGAGCCGGTGGCGCCGCCGACGCCATCGCGGCCGGTGCGGCCGCCGATGAGGAGGATGACATCGCCGGGGGCCGGGCTGCCACGCAACACCTGCGACCGCGGCGCGGCCGCCACCACCGCGCCGATTTCCATGCGCTTGGCGACGTAGCCCGGATGATAGATTTCCGCCACCTGGCCGGTGGCAAGGCCGATTTGGTTGCCGTAGGAGGCATAGCCGCGGGCCGCGGTCTGGCAGATTTTTTTCTGCGGGAGTTTGCCGGGGAGGGTGTCGGCAAACGGTGTGCGGGGGTCGCCGGCACCGGTGACGCGCATCGCCTGATAGACATAAGAACGGCCGGAGAGCGGGTCGCGGATGCAACCGCCCAGACAGGTGGCGGCACCGCCGAAGGGTTCAATCTCGGTCGGGTGGTTGTGGGTCTCGTTCTTGAACATGACCAGCCACTCCTGCTGTGCGGGATTTGAAATTTCAGATTTGAGATTTGAGATTTTGACAGGCACCACGATGCAGGCGGCGTTGACTTCCTCGGAAATTTCCAGGTTGTCGAGTTCGCCGGAGGTTTTCAGTACGCGCATGCCGATGAGGGCGATGTCCATGAGCGTGACGGGCTTGTCACCCCGGCCTAACATGTCACGGCTGTCCAGATAGGTTTGCCACGCGCGCGCGACGGGTTCACTGCCGGCGGCGAAGCCGACCTCGTCGATTTTCGTTAGGAAGGTGGTGTGGCGGCAATGGTCGGACCAATAGGTGTCGAGCATGCGGATTTCGGTTAGGCTGGGGTCACGCAATTCCTCGTCGCGGAAATAGCTTTGGCAAAACGCGAGGTCGGCCTCGGACATGGCGAGGCCGAGCGAGCGGCGGAGGGTGGCGAGGCCGGCGGCGGGCAGGTGGGTGAAGTCGCTGAGGATGGCGACATCGGCAGGGGTGGGGGAGGCGCGGCGGGCGGAAGGCGCCGCTACAGGCACTTCGTGGGAATCCACCGCGTTGATGACGTAGGCTTTGACGCGGAGCAGGGCGGCCTGGTGCAGGCTGCCGTTGAGGATGATGACCTTGGCGGAAGCGACGTGCGGGCGCTCTTTGCCGGTTAGGATTTGCACGCATTGGGCGGCTGAGTCGGCGCGCTGGTCGAATTGGCCGGGCAGATATTCCACGGCAAAAGCGGATTCAGTATCTGACAGATCGAGTGTGGTGGTGGCGGCATCGACCTGGGGCTCGGCCAGGATCAGGCTGGTGGCAGCGGCGAATTCGTCTGCGGTGAGGCCGTCCATATCGTAGCGTTGGACGATGCGGAGGTGGGTGAGGCCTGGCAGGCTGAGGGATTCCCGGAGCTCGTGGAGGAGGTGGCGGGCCTCCGCGTTGAATTCGGGTTTTTTTTCGACGAAAATGCGGTTCATGGTGCGGCGTGGCTTTGCAAAGCACTGGATGCTACGAGGCATGGCGCACAGCGCAAGCGCAATGGGGCAGGAACGGCCTGGAAAATCACCATAGACGGGCTATACTAGGCTTCGGCCGCCTCGCTGGCGGAGGGCGGATCTAGCAAGCCGTGCTTGACGAGGAAGGCATCGGCGGCGGCCAGCGTCATTTCAAAATCCGCCTGGCTGACGTTGAAATTGAAGAAGCTGTGTTCGGCCTGCTCGTAGTCGAGGAGTTCGCAGATATTGCGCCGCCAGCGCAAGCGGCTGCGGAAGCGTTTGACTTCAGCGATGGGCGCAATGCGGTCGGCGGTGCCGTGGAAAAAAATCATGGGCGGCAGTTTTGAGCGGACCAGCGAGGTGGGGCTGTGGCGGGTGGCCGTTTTGGCATTGGGGAAGCGGTCCGCGCCCTGGCCTTTAGGCGTGGTGTTGACAATCGCACTGAAGAGCAGCAGCGCCTGGGGCCGACAATCCATGCCATCCACTGGCGGCAAGTGCTTTTCCTTGGGCATGGCGGTGAGCAGCGCCAGGAAGGCCCCCCCCGCAGCTCCGCCGATGCTGATGCGGGCGGGGTCGATGTTGAAAGTCGCGGCGTGTTGGCGCAGCCAGCGGATGAGCTCGCGGGCGTCGTCGATGGCTTCGATGGCACCGCTGCCGTGTTTTGATAGTATGCGGGTTTCAGCGGCGACGGCGACGGCACCGCGACTGGCGAAGTGGAGGCAGTGCGGGACAAATT
>JBILFE010000217.1:0-6109 GCA_044351705.1 Luteolibacter sp.
CATTGTCCCGGAGAGCCGTGAAATGTGCCAAATCATTTTCCGGAATTCTGCGCTAATTCCTCGACAATTCAAGGCCTAGCTCAGGAAGTGTGAGGTTGCCGCAGTGCGATCACCACGACCCCCGCATGAGAGTCGAAGAGATGGGGGATGGTGTGAAAGAAATCCCGGTCGGTGGTTAGCAACACCGCATTGAGGTGTTGGGCTTTGGCAAATAGACCCGGATCGTCCATTCCTTCCTGCGGCGTCCCCCTGACATCAAATGCGCAATGGCCGACCTCTCGCAGAACTGATGCCGCAGCCTTCGGGAAGTTCTCGTCTAGCAGGAAGTTCACGCGTCCGCTTCGTAAGTGGAAACCTGATAGTCGGAGAGTTGGCTGGCGAATTCGAGTGCTGCGGAAACATCCTCCCTGGTGAGATTTGGGTAATCCTCAAGTAGCGTTTCGATGGTGTCGCCCGCGCCCAGCACCCCCAAAATGGTGGCAACCATGACGCGGGTGCCGCGAATCACGGGTTTGCCGTGACACACAGTGGGATCGATTTGGATGCGCGGATTCACGGCCAGGGGATCGCAGCGGCAGGACCGGATTGCAAGCGGCAACTGCCCCTTCTTAAGAATCAATCAAACAGGCTGTGGCGGAAGCGGGCTTGGTTGGTGGCGGGATCCCAGTAGCCGAAGCTCGCTTTCCATTCCCACAGCGTCCAGGGGATGTGGCGGGCTTCGGCGAGCGTTCTAACATCCTTGAGGTAGCGGCTGCGGCTGGCCGGGTCACCGACGTTGTGGCAGCCGAATTCGCCGAGGTGGATGGGTCTGCCGAAATACTGCGACCACTCGCGGGCGCCGTCCAAGGCTTGCATGACGGCGCGCGCGGAGCATGGATTTTGAGAGGCAGGCAGGGTGTTGTAGTCCTCGATGAAGGCGCGCACCGCGGCATTGTCCCGCAGCGACTCCGGAATTTGATAGGGCTGCGGCGGCGGTCCCGGATAGATGATGCCCCGCAAGTTCTGCAACTGCACCCAGTTGGCACCTTGATGGGTGAAGTGGAACGGTTCGTAGCAGTGGATGGTGACGATGATGCGGTCATCGGCGTCGGGCAGGCGGAGTTGGTCGAGTTCACTCACCTGGCCCCAGTTGCCGGCGCTGACGACGAGAATGCGCTTGGGATCGATGGCGCGGATGGCGGCGCAGGTTTTCTGATAGATCGGGTTGGCCGCGGCGGTGGTGAGGGCGGCACAGGGTTCGTTGAGCAGCTCGAGAAAGAGCCCGGGCGGCCAGGCTTGGAAATGGCGGGCAATGGCTTGCCAGCCGGCCGTGAAGCGCTCGTGGTTGGCCGCCGGATCGCTCGTCAGCGCGTCGAAATGATGCCAGTTGAGCAGCACGTGCAGGTTTTTATCCAGGGCGCGGCGCAGCACCGGTTCGAGGTCGGCGAGCAGGGTGGGGGAGATTTCCCAACCGGCGGCGCCGGATTTGAGGTGGTAATGCCAGGCGACCGGCACGCGGATATGGTCGAAGCCCTCGGCGGCGATGCGGTCGATATCGGCAGTGGTGAAACGGATACCCCAAGTGTACGGCGGCGGTGCCTCCCAACCATTGCCGAGGTTCACGCCGCGCTTGAGGCGGCCCAGCGCACGGTGCGCCGGGGTGTCGGCGCCGAGGCGCCGGGGTGCCACAAAGTCCGGCGGCAGCGCCGCTTTGGCGTGGACCCGGAGCCTGACCTGCTGGCCGGCTTTGACCTGCAAGGTCTGGGCGAGCGGGCGGTTGTGCCAACTGGCGGCCAGGCCTTTTCCTGTCAAGGGTGCGGCGCCTGCCAGCGGCCAGGCATCAGGGCTGATGTAGGGAGCCCACTGGGGTTGCCAGGCTTCCGGATGGGAGTCTGTGGCTTGTTCGAAACCACCGTTTGAAACCTTTGCTCCATCCGCGCTGATATCATCCCAGAGGATTTCCTGGCGGATGAGGCCGGCATTTTTATCCTGCGCCCAGGGGCCGTTGAGAACCAGCTCGACGGGTCCGTCGTGAGCGGGGGTGAAGGTGATGGTGGTGGCGCGCCAGGTCCACCAATGGATGGGAAAGACCACATCGGTGTGGCGCTGGCGGGCGGCGGGATCTTTCAACCATGACGCGGGCGCGGCGCTGCCGTTGGAAACTTGGATATGCGGCAGCGGCGCCACTCCGTCCGGGACTTTAAGCCATAAACGGGCGGAACTGGCCAGGCGGACGGGTTCTTGCGCGGCGAGCGCCGGGGCAAGACCGAGCAGTAGCAATAGGGAGCGGGTCATGGGCGGGTTGTCAAGGAGAGAGCTAATCAAGGCACTGGTGCCGCGAGTGGCAGGTCCAGCCACGCCAGCCCGATGTCGCGTTTCATGTGGGAACTGCCACTGGGGGCGTCGTAAAGGATGGCCAGGCGATTGCCTGTTTTCAACACTCCCGGCAGGCCAATGCACTTTTTCGACCAGGTGCAATTCTGCCCGTCCAGCACGACCGCCTTGTTCTTCGCATCCCATTTGTTCGGGTCCTGCGTCCAGTAAACCCAGATGGCATCGGTATACTCGCCGCCGTCAAGGCCGATGTGGTTGGTGAACAGAAACCATGTCTTGTTAGCAGGCTCGTAGTAGATGGATGAGTTCTCCACCTGTTCCTCGATCGGGACCATCGGCGTCGGGTCGGGCGTCCATTGGCCGTCGAGGTTCTTGGTGCGGGCGATGCCGAGGGTGCGCTGCACGCATGGATTGCCGGCCTTGCGGGTGGTGGCCGAGAAAAACATCAGGTATTCCCCCTCGTGCTTGAGCACCTGCCCGGGACTGGCGGTAATCGAGTAATAGGTGCCGGGTTTCGTGGTGAACGGCACCACCTCCTTTTGTTTGACCCACGGCCCGGCGGGTGACGCCGCTTTGGCCTTGAGCGTGAGATAGGGAAACGACGGGATGAAGTCCGGTGCCGGCGTGACGTTGGGTGTGCCGAGGTAGAACATATGCCAACTCTGTCCGTCGTAATAGGTCACGCCATAGGACGCCGATGCCGAGTCCATCTCCCCCTTGGCCCCGAAGTCGAGCACCGGCCCCCTGGCCTGCCACGTTGTTAGATCCTTGCTGGTGGCCAGGCATGCCAGCCATCCCTTGGGCCCGGAGCCGTCGTAGTGCATATAGAACGTGCCGTCGGACTCGTAGACCCAGATATCGCGGGCTCCCAGCACATCGCATTGATCCGGCCCGCCGCCATGCCGGAATACCGGCCCGGTGTCCTTGGCGTTGATGCGCAAAGCCGCTTCCGGCCGCCCGTCCGGATACTGGGTTGCGGCCGCAAGCGGGCCCGCGAGGGCGATGGCGCAGGCAGTGAGTGTGAAGAAGTTCATGGCGGGGTGTTGCGGTGGC
Source organism: Luteolibacter sp. (assembly GCA_044351705.1). Classification (GTDB taxonomy): domain Bacteria; phylum Verrucomicrobiota; class Verrucomicrobiia; order Verrucomicrobiales; family Akkermansiaceae; genus Luteolibacter. The sequence continues at coordinate 3,367 of JBILFE010000217.1, forward strand.
TGTTCATCTGATGGCAGCCGGATGATCCGGCTGACGGGATGAGAGCTAAGCGGCGCTACGTCCGTTGGCAATGGAATTCAAAGGAAGGCGGGATGCGGATGACGAACCGAAGTGATAAGTGTTTGAAGCGGGCCGGTCGATCCGCTCACGGCGCACCCACGCAGAACAGATGCTTCTGGCCGCGGAGCAGGAGTCGGCCCGCCACCGGCACCGGCGAGGCAATGATCTGTTCGCCCATGTCATTTTGCGCGAGGACTTCGCATGGGGGGCCCAGGCGCGCGACCACGACCATGCCTTCCTCGCTTGCGGCATAGAGTTTTCCATCGGCCACCACCGGCGAGGCATAATAACTGCCGTTTTGGTTTGGCAGTTTGCCGTTCCACAAGGTCGTGCCGGACGCGGGGTCGATGCACTCCACCTGGCCGCGGTCGCGCAGCAGATAGACCCGGCCGTTGTCGACGGCAGGTGTCGGCACAAAGGCCCCGCTGTCGGACCGCAGCCACAGACGGTGGCTTGCCGTGACATCGCCACTGCCGCCGAGCCGGATGCCATGCAGGCGGTTGCCGCGGCCATATGGCACCACCGCGATGCCGTCCGCTACCACCGGCGAGGCCACTGCGGGCCAATAGTCGGTGGCATCGGGGTTGAAGTCCGCGCAATCCCACAGCAGTTTGCCGTCGGTCGCCGCGTGTGCTGTTAGATGCTGGCCGCCCCAGACGAGCAGCGCTTCCTGCCCCGCGTGTTGGATCAGCAGCGGTGTGGCGTAGCCTTGGTCACCCTCGGTGGGCGTCTTGTAATTGCGCGCGACTTTCCAATGCAACTCGCCGGTGGCTTTGTCGAAAGCGGCGAGGTACGAGTCGCCGTGGTGCACGACGGCGACGACCACATCCTTTGCGGTGAGCACTGGGGAGAAGCAGGCATAATTGCTGGATCATTATTGTTAGGTGGGGTGTGCATGGGAATGCAAAAGCGGGGTGGGGAAGGGATGCTGCGGTGGAGTACGGCGATTGGGGGAAGGCAAGGTCTTGGCGCAGAAAGTACGGGTCCGCTGCGCGTTTCCAACTTGGATTGATGATTGTCGATTGAGGATTTTTGATTTTTGATCTGAGCTTGAAAGGCGCAGCACCCGCGCCAGCAATCTCACTTCAACAATCAAAAATCAAGAATCATCAATCGTCAATCAATGCAGAGGTGGGTGGCCCCCAACAACTCGACAAAGAAATGGCTTTGAGATGCTAATTGAACCGTATTGGCCCGGGCGCCGCTCGTCCGCTTCGGCCCGAAAGGCCCGCGATAGGTCTCAAACACCCCGTCCACAGCCGAACGTCCTAATGGCGCACGGCGCACGCAGTTTTTGAATATAGGCTGGACGAAACCCGCAAAGCAGCACACGACAGGCGGGGTCGCCTGTCATTTCAGGGGCCAGTGATTTATTCGCAGTGTGGCCACTGCATGCCATTGCCGATCCGCCATGTCCCATCGCACTACAGCCATTGATACGGAGCGGATGCCGCCGGGCATTCCGTGGATCATCGGCAACGAAGCCGCGGAACGGTTCTCGTATTACGGCATGCGCACGATTCTGGTGGTCTTCATGGCGAAGTATCTCTACCTGATGGACGGCTTGGGCGGCACCCCGATGTCAGAGACCGAGGCGGTGGAGCACTTTCATGCCTTCGCCGCCTGGGTGTATTTCACGCCCTTGTTAGGGGCCTTGCTCAGCGATATATTGCTAGGGAAATACCGGACGATACTGCTGCTCAGTCTGGTATATTGTGGGGGTCATGCGGCGCTTGCGTGCATGGGGGCATTTGGCAATTCGCCGTACTGGCTGATGGGCGGGCTGCTGCTCATCTGCATCGGATCGGGCGGGATCAAGCCCTGTGTGTCATCCAATGTGGGGGATCAATTCGGCCCCGCCAACCACCACTTGCTGTCGCGCGTTTACAACTGGTTTTATTTTGCCATCAACCTCGGGTCGTTTTTTTCCACGCTGCTCACGCCGTGGCTGCTGGATTGGTATGGTCCGCACTGGGCGTTCGGGGTGCCGGGGGTGTTGATGGCCATTGCCACGTTGTTGTTTTGGATGGGGCGGCATAAATTCGTCCACATCCCGCCGGGAGGGGTGAAGTTTTTCCATGAGTTGCTTTCGCGCGACGGCCTGGTGGCCCTGGCGAAATTGATTCCGTTGTTTGGTTTTTTTGCGGTGTTTTGGTCGCTTTACGATCAGACCGGATCGTCGTGGGTGTTCCAGGCCGGCCAGATGGACCGCAAGTTTTTGGGCGTCACCTGGCTGGAATCCCAAGTGCAGGCAATCAACCCGGTTCTGATTCTGGTTTTCATTCCGCTCTTCAGCCTGGGAGTATATCCGGCCATCAACCGCCGGTTTCCGCTCACCCCGCTGCGAAAAATCGGCATGGGATTGTTTCTGATCACGCTGTCATTTGCGCTGACCACGGTGATCCAGTCATGGATCGATGCGGGACAATCGCCATCCATCGGCTGGCAACTGCTGTCCTTCATCATCATCACGGCCGCCGAAATCATGGTGTCCATCGTGGGCTTGGAGTTTGCCTACACCCAGGCTCCCAAGAACATGAAGTCGATGATCATGTCGCTGTTTCTGCTCTCCACGTTCATGGGCAACATGTTCACCTCCATCACCAACCGCCTGATCCAAATCCCCAGCGCCGCCGCAGTCCAGGCCAGCGCCGCGGGCACCACGGCCACCGGTGCCACCGGT
>JBILFE010000218.1:0-6105 GCA_044351705.1 Luteolibacter sp.
GATGTCGATGCCGGTTTCGATGATGGTGGTGGCCAGCAGCACATCGGCCTCGCCCTTGACGAAGGTGTGCATGACGCGTTCGAGGTCGTCTTTGTCCATTTGGCCGTGGCCGACGACGATGCGTGCTTCCGGCACGAGTTGGGCGATGCGGGTGCGCATGTGCTCGATGGATTTGACGCGGTTGTGAAGGAAAAAGACCTGCCCCCCGCGCTTGATTTCGCGGCGGATGGCATCGCGGATGAGCCGTTCATCATAGGCACAAACCGTGGTGGCCACCGCCACCCGATTGGGCGGCGGGGTCTCAATGGTGGACATGTCCCGCGCTCCCATCAGCGCCATGTAAAGCGTGCGCGGAATCGGCGTGGCCGATAACGTGAGAACATCCACCTGGCGGAAAATTTCCTTGAAGCGTTCCTTGTGGGCCACCCCGAAGCGCTGTTCCTCATCGACCACGGCGAGGCCGAGGTTTTTGAATCTGACATCACCGGAAAGCAGGCGGTGGGTTCCAATGACGAGATCCACCGCGCCGTTTTCGAGGCCGTTGAGGGTGTCGCGGATTTCCGCGGGTGAGCGGAAGCGGTTGAGCAGGTCAATGCGGACCGGGTAGTCCGACATGCGTTCGCGGAAGGTGCGCCAGTGTTGTTCGGCGAGGACGGTGGTGGGCACCAACACCGCCACCTGCTTGTCACTGGTGATGGCCTTGAAGGCGGCACGGATCGCCACCTCGGTTTTGCCGAACCCAACATCCCCGCAAATCAAACGGTCCATCGGCCGCGGCGCCTCCAAGTCACGCTTGGTTTCCTCGATGGCGCGGCGTTGGTCGGGCGTCTCGCTGAAGTGGAATGAGCGCTCGAATTCCCACATCCAGCGCGTGTCCGGGGGATGGCAAAAGCCGGGTTCGGATTGGCGTTCGGCCTGAATGCGCAACAGTTGCGCCGCATAATCCTGAATGGATTTCTCCGCGGCCTTGCGGGCGGTCTTCCAGGCGCTGCCGCCGAGTTTGTTAAGCTCCGGGGTTTTACCGCCGAGGCCGACGTATTTGCCGACGAGGTGCGCTTGTTCGAGCGGCACGCACAGGTGCACCCCATCACGGTAGGCGAGGACGAGTTCGTCGCCTTGCTCGCCGGGCTGGATGCCCAGAAAGCGCGCAATGCCGTATTCGTAGTGCACGACGAGGTCGCCTTCCTCCATTTCATCGACGTTGGCGCGGGCGCGGCTGGCACTGGCTTTTTCCAGTGTGCTGCGGCGCGCCATGCCTGGCGCGCGGTAGCGGCCGAAGAGTTCGGAGGATGAAAGCACGGCCAGGCGGAGGATGGGGACGGTGAAACCTTCTAGCAACTCACCGCGCAGCGGGATGAGGCCCAGATCGCGTTCGAGGTCTTTGCCGGCGAGTTCGGCGAAGCGTTGTTCCTCGCCCTTGTTGCCAAAGACCATCGCCACCTCCCAACCCGCGCGTTGCCATTCGTTGAGCTGGCGGAAAAACGGCTCGCGGCGGCAGCTCTCAAGGATGAATGCGCCGGCCTCAAAGGTGCCCACCGGACTGCCGAAGCAGGCAAGCGTGAAATCCTCTTGCGAGTTGTATGCGGCGGCTCCCTCAAGAATGCGGATGTCCGCACCCGCCACCTCCGCATCCATCGCTATCAAAAGGTCACCGGCACGCCGGTAGTCACCCACCGTCGCCTCCACCCTAGGCTCGGCTAACAATAAATCCGCTTCCAACAATTTCGCGGTGGACGCTTGCGAATTGAGGTCGAATTCGCGGATGGATTCCAGCTCGGTGTCAAAAAATTCGAGGCGCAGCGGCTTGGCCGCCTGCCACGCGAAGAGGTCGATGATGCCGCCGCGCACGGCGAACTGGCCGCGACCGGTGACACTAGGCTCGCGCTGATAGCCATGGTCTGTCAGGGTGGTGGCGAGCCCGGCGGGGTCAAGCTGGGAGCCGGCAACCAGTGGCGTGCGGCTGGCACGCAACGCGGCGGGTGAGGGGGCCTTGGCGGCAAAGGCATCGCTGCCGCAGAGCACGGCGCAGCGGGTGGCGCGGGCAAGTACCTCTAACACGGCGAACCATTCGGCCGCGGATTCCGGGTCGGCAAGAGTCGCCTCGCCGGTCGCGGCGGGCGCTTCCGGCAGCACGAGCGCGGTGACGCCCCAGAGTTCGAGTTCGGAGGCCAGGCGCTCACGATGGCGAGGCACATCGCACACCAGCCACAAGCGCGTCTTTTGATGGTTGTTGGCGGCATGCGCTGCCAGGGCGGCCATGAACGCGTGCGACGCTTCCGCGGAATGGTCAAACACGACTTGCCCCGCACCCGTGGCGAGTGGGGCCAGGCGCGAGTTGAATTCCGGATGGTTCACAGCACGGCAGAGCCAGTTGTGGATGCGAGGGTCCGGGTGGGACACGGCCGAGAGATAAGCCAGATAGCAGCCGCTCGCAAGCGGGAATCGGGGGCTACCCGCGCAAAGCGTTCCGGGACTTGAGTCATTACACGCGCAAGCGGATGGTGACCCACCTCAACCGCCGCAGCCAAAGGAAATACCACCGCCCGAAAGGGATGATCCACTACCAATACTTACAAGAACTTGGACTACAACGCCTATGAGGAATGCTTGCAGGAAAGCCGGATGCGGGAAATCCGCACGTCCGGTTTGACGAGGGGGAGCAACGGGATTGGCGAAAGCCGCCCGTTGCTCTCTACTCTACTGGTTCCAGCAGCCATAAACACCAAGTCCATTTTCCTTTTTAGCTTACGGTACGGTCACGCCCAGGCGGCCGAAGAGTTTGCCGCTGGCGTTGGCTTTGGCGGCCGGAACGGTGATGACGATGGTGTCGGAGTCCGCTCCGTTGTTAGTAACGATGACGCTGACCTCGCCGGGGACCACGGGTGAGCTGTCGGCTTCGATCGGCACGGTCACGGCGTCGCTGAAAGCCGGATCAGTGGCCCATTGGAAGCAGAGAGTGGCGGAATCTAACGAAACAGCCGCACGCTGGAAGGTGAAGATCAGGTTGTCCGCGCTGTGCGATGCACGTGGCAGCTTGTCCAGCGAGTTGCAACCCGCGGTGGCCGGATTGGGTTCGCCGCCGAGGACGAATTCAAGTCCGTTGCAGAGGCCGTCCTGATCCGGGTCGTCACTCGCGCTGGCACCCGAGAGACCTTTCGAGGTGACCCATGAATCGTAGGTGGTGGCGGTGAAGCTCCAGTTGAGCATGACATCCAATTTGTTGTCAGCATCCGCGGCGCGGGTCACACTGAAGGTGCCGCGTGAGGCACTGTAATTGTTTTTTCCGTTAGGGATGGCCGCCACTGTGAAGACGCCATCGCCGCCATCGCCGCTGACGCCCAGGCCGAGATCCGCCACCGTCCAGGTGTGGGCTGCGGACCAGAAGCTATCGCGGAAATTGAGAGTGCCGCCGAAGCTCAGATCGAGGGTGGCCCCGCTGTTGATAGAAAAGGTGCCGCCGGTGATGGTGATGCCATCGTAGATCGGGCCGCGGGCGCTGGCGGCGGCGGTGTTGGCGTTGAGTTGCCACTGGAGCCACGAACTGGCGGTGTAGGCCAGGCCGTTGCTGAAAGTCTGGATGCCAGCCAGGCCGCCCTCGCCGGGGGCGTGGATGCCGTCAATGGTGCTGGATGCCCCGATGATGCCGCAGCCGCCGAGGGTGGCGCCGGCTGCGACATGAAGCTCGCCTGTGCCCACGCCGCTGCCGCTGGTGGTGTTGACCAACAATGTGCCGTTGCTCACCGTGGTGGTGCCGGTGTAGGTGTTAGCCTGGCCGAGTACGAGTGTGCCGGTGCCCAGTTTGTGCAATGCAGTGGGTGTCGTGCCATCAGCAATGACCGGGTTGAGCGTCAACGTCTTGCCGTCTGCCACGGTCACATTGCCTGTGCGCAGCGCCAGCGGCACGCCAGCGGCGATGGCGGCGGTGTCAGTGGCAACGATGTTGTCAAAACTCACGCCGGTGGCCGTCGCCAGCGACAATGTTGCAGCGGCAATGCTCAAGTTGCCCAGGGTGGCCAGTGATGCATGGTTCAGGTTGAGCGTGCTGTCGCTGGTGACTGTCACGTCGGTGGTCGGCATGCTCACCGCGAGGGTGGTCATGGTGCTGAAGCGCAACAGGTTCATGTGACCGTCATCGACGATTTCAACATAATTCGTTTGCTGTGCCGCCGGGATGTTATAGCCGGCGGGACCGGTGAAGGTGGCGCTGTAGCCGATGCCGAAGCCGCCGGCACTCCAACCGGTTTCGCCAGTGCATCCCCAGCCGCCGGAGTTGTTAGCCACGCGGGCTTCGAAATCGTGCCAGGTATTGGGGGTGTAGGACAAGGTGCCGCTGGTGACCTGATCCTGCCAGCAATTGCCCGCGCGGTGATTATTGTCGCTCTGCAGCACGGTGGTGCCATCGACCTTGATCATGGCCGAGTCGTCCCACCCCTTGCCGAAGTTCAAGGTGCCGCTGGGACCCACGAAGATCTGGCCGGTGTAAACCTGGGTCGCATGAGTGGTAGTGCCTCCACTTACATTGTTCATGAAAAGCAGGCCGTTGTTGTTAGCCCGCGCCGCAAGGATGCTAAGTTGGGGGGCTTCATTTTTCGGGTTGGGGGTGATGAAGTCCACGCCCGCACCGGTGTCGCCTTGCAGAAATCCTTGTTGTAAACCGGCGGCATAGGTCATGCTGCTGCGCTCGACCTTGGTGGTGCCACCTTGCAGAATGAGTTGGTCAATATGACTGACGATGTTGCCGCCGCCCACCTTGAACGGCATCGCGCCGGCTGTCACGGTGACGGTGGCATTGTCCTGGTATTGGATTATTTTGTTAGTTATGCTTAACTCCTGACCGGCGGGGGCATACAACACCGGTGTGGCACCCACCGCAGGTAGTGGCAGCGCCACGCTGGCCGCGCCGGCGCTGTTGCCGATGGTGTTGACCGTGCCATCATAGAGCGTCAGCGTGGTGGTTGCTGCGAGGTTGCCGGTGAGATTGAGTGTGCCTCCGCTGAGGGTTACGTCACGGGCGATGCTGGCAGCGGCAGCCAGGCCGAGGGTTCCGTCGCTGGGAACGCTCACCAAGCCGCCTGCGCTTAGCGCACCGTTGACCTGGAGGGTGCCGCCGCTGACGGTGGTTGGGCCGCTATAGCTGTTGCTGGTGCCGGACAGGACCAGCGTGCCGGTGCCGAGTTTGCGCAGGCCGAAGCCGCCGGTGATGTTAGTCGAGAAGCTGACCGTTCCGCCGACGGCACGGGCGGTATCGATGCCGAGCGTCGAGTTGGTGGCGAAGAGGGTGTTGGTGAGGATATGGTTGATGTCGGCTACGGTGAATTCGCCACTGCCGCCGACGTTGAAGGCGGCGGTGGCGGCGGATGCCACCACGAGGTTGGTTGCGGTCCAGTTGGATGTCACGCCGTTGTAAAGCGCTGTCCGAGTGGCGAACTGGAGCGTGCCGGCGTTGACCGTGGTGGTGCCGCGGTAGGTGTTGCTGCCGCCAAGGGTGGCGGTGCCAGTGCCGACTTTGGCCACGCTGATGCTGCCGGCGCTGCCGGAATCGGCGATGCTGCCGGAAAAAGCGGTCGCGCTGGCGTCACCCAGTGTGAAGGTGACCGGTGATGTCAGGCTGCTGTTGGTGAGCGCGCCGGCACCGCTCAGCGAGGCCACTTGCTGGCTGCACCCGCCCAGATCCAGGATCGCGCCGACCGCGATGGTTAGGGCGGTGGCGGCCGGCAGTGGGTTCATCGGCTTGAGTGTGCCGGCGCTGACGGTGGTGGGGCCGCCGTACCCCTGCGCGGCGCTCAGCGTCAGTGACCCCGCACCTTGCTTGGTCAAACCGCCTGCACCGCTGAGGCTGCCGCTCAGTGTGACCGCCAGGTTGTTGGTGTCGAATATCGCCTGGACGCCGCTGGCAATGGAACCGGTCCTGTTGGTTAGATCGAAGGCCGCCCCGAACCGCAGCGTGCCGCCACCGAAGATGAGGCTGCCGCTGCCACCCAGGGCCCCCAGGCTGTTGGCCTGGAGAATGCCGCCGTTGAGGTTGGTGCCTCCGGTGTAACTGTTGCTGTTGGTTAGGGTCAGCAGGCCGCTGCCATTTTTGGTTAGGCTGGCGCTGCCGGTGAT
>JBILFE010000219.1:0-6103 GCA_044351705.1 Luteolibacter sp.
CATACCACAGCGGATGACACTGAACAACAGAACCCGCAGCAGAGGCTCGTAATCCGAGTCAAACGGACAGTTGATGAAAACCGAATTTTCCGGCGATTGCGAGTGCATCGGAAGCGAATTAGCGGACGCTCGCACTACCGACTCCGATTCTCCTGGAAACCGTTCCATCGGTGCGATGCACGACGATCTCGGTTTTCCCCGATGCCATTCGTCTTGCAGCGAGCACGGCCCCGTCTCTGGACTCCACGATTCTGGACGCGCGGGAGGCACCCTGGCGGGTGACCGCCCATTGTCCCGAACGCGAAATCACATGGAATTTACCGGTGGGTGCAGTTTTGGTGGCCATGACGGATCAATGTTTATTGGAAGGATGAGAAACCAGTCTTGTGCCAGCACTGTAGCTTGGTCGGGGGGGGATGCAACCTTTTTCAGCGAACACCTGGCGGGTCTTGGTCAGTTTTTTCGGAATCCGCTTAACCTTTCCCAATTTCTGACTAACATGCCGCCGTGCCGACACCCGGTCAGAGCATCCGCCGCTTTTCCTCCCGCCGCCAACGGCTCGACCATGCGTTTCTCGCGGAAACACTGAAGGGAGCGAAGTCCTACGACCGAATTGCCGGATACTTCCGCAGCTCGATCTTTGAATTGGTGGGCGAGGAGATTGCGGCCATCCCGAAAATGCGGATCGTCTGCAACAGCGAGCTGGACGCGGCGGATGTGATCGTTTCCAAGCATGTCCGGGAAACCTCCCTCAAGGAACGCTGGAATGAGGCGCCTGCGGAGGTGGAGGCCCTGTTGCACCGGGAACGCTACCGAAAACTCCACGATCTGCTCACCAACGGTCGGGTGGAAATCCGGGTGGTGCCGAAAGACCGGGTTTTCCTGCACGGCAAGGCGGGCGTGATCGAGGGTGCCGATGGCACGAAGACGAGCTTCCTTGGTTCCATCAACGAGACCAAGAGCGCCTTCGCCGGGAACTATGAAATTCTCTGGGAAGACTCGTCCGAGGAGGGCGTGGCCTGGGTGGAAGAAGAGTTTGAAGCTCTCTGGAAAGACAGCTACCCGCTGCCGGATGCCATCATTGAGGAGATCCAACGTGTCGCGGATCGCGTGGAAGTCCGCTTTGAACAAATCAAAACCGACGAACTGGCCGGCGCCGCACTCGCGGAAAGTCCCATCTACCGCGGCGGCGAGCAACTCCAGCCGTGGCAACGGGCATTTGTCACGTTGTTCCTCTGGCATCGGGAGACGTATGGCAAAGCGCGGTTGCTGCTGTCCGACGAGGTGGGGGTCGGCAAGACGCTGTCGCTCGCCGCCAGCGCCATGCTCTCGGCGCTGCTGGATGACGGCCCGGTGCTCATCCTTTGCCCCTCGACCCTCACGTTCCAATGGCAGGTGGAATTGAAGGACCGCCTCGGCATTCCCAGCGCCGTCTGGTCATCCAACAAAAAGGTTTGGGTGGACCCTAACGGCCACATGATAAAGACCCGTGGGGCGGAAGACATCGCGCGCTGCCCGTTCCGGATCGCCATCGTTTCCACCGGGCTCATTTTCCAACAATCGGAAGAACGCCGGCTCCTGCTGCTCCGCAAATACGGCACGGTGATCCTCGACGAGGCGCACAAGGCGCGCCGCTCCGGCGGCTTGGGCGAAACCAAGGACCAGCCGAACAACCTGCTGGATTTCATGATACGGATCGGCCCGCGCACGCGCCACCTTTTGTTAGGTACTGCCACGCCGATCCAAACCGAGGTGCATGAGTTGTGGGATCTCATGAGCATCCTCAATTCGGGCGCGGACTTTGTTCTCGGCCGGGAATCGCTTAGCCTGTGGCAGGACATCTCGCGCGCCCTGCCGGTGGTGAAGGGGGACGAGAATCCCATCGACGAGCGGGATGCCTGGGAGTGGCTGCGCAACCCGCTGCCTCCCGGTGATGAGGAACCGTTGATCGCAGGGCTGCGCTTGCAGCTTGGCATCCCGGCTCATGCCTTTCTCTCCGATAAGGGATTCGGCTCGCTGGATTTTCTCGCCCAACAATCGGTGGTGCAAACCTTGGCACCGGGATTTTTCCAACAGCACAATCCCATCATCCGCCACACGGTCCTGCGCCGACGCCAGACCTTGGAGGAGGCCGGCCTGCTCGAACGCATCGCAGTGAACGTGCATCCGCTGCCAGACGCCCCCAATGGAACCTATCCGGGAATTCATTTCAACCGCTTGGGTCTGATGACCAATCATCCCTTCGATCTCGCCTATCAAGCGGCTAATGATTTTACCACGGCCCTACAGCGACGCACCAAGGCGGCCGGGTTCATGAAATCCCTGCTGTTGCAGCGCATCTGCTCCAGCTTCGCCTCCGGCCGGAGCACGGCGTCGAGAATGCTCGCCCGCGAACTCATGGACGATGAGGAAGATCCGGCGCTGCTTGCGGCACCACTCAAATCCCTGACGCCCGAGGAAGCAGGACACCTGCGGACTATCGTCGAGGAACTCTCGCGACCCGAGGCCCACGATCCGAAGCTCGCCGCCGTCCGCTATTTCCTCACCACACACCGGACGGAAGGAAAGACATGGTTGGAGCATGGCTGCATCATCTTCAGCCAATATTATGACACCGCGCATTGGATCGGGTCGGAGCTGGCGAAGACCCTGCCCGGCGAGCCGGTGGCCGTCTATGCCGGAACCGGCAAGAGCGGCATGTTCCGCGCCGGGGAATTCGCCTCGATCGAGCGCGACGAAATCAAACATGCGGTGAAGCGACGCGACATCCGACTCGTGGTCGCCACCGACGCCGCGTGCGAAGGGCTCAACCTCCAGACCCTCGGCACCCTGATCAACGTGGATTTGCCATGGAACCCGTCGCGCCTCGAACAGCGACTCGGCCGCATCAAGCGCTTCGGCCAGGCACGCAGCAGCGTGGACATGCTCAACCTCGTTTACGACGAGACCCAGGACCAGAAGATCTATCAAGTACTATCCCGGCGGATGAAGGACAAGTTCGACATCCTAGGCGGGCTGCCCGACACCCTCGAAGACGACTGGATCGAGACCGAGGAAAAACTGGAGGAGCGGATGGACGAATACATCCACCTCCGCCAAAAGGCCCGCGATGTGTTCGAGATGCGCTACAAGGAAACCATCGACCCCGACAAGAACCGCTGGGAACTCTGCTCGCGCGTGCTGGCCAGAAAGGATGTCGTGGAGAAACTCGCGGAGTCTTGGTAGGGGGGCTGGGACGACCGACGCTTTTCAGCGCTAGGTCATCGCCAGTACCTGCGCGACCCCGACCGCCGCACCCACTTCCCAGACCTTCGACTACAACATCCCCGTGCCGCTATACCTTCATCGTCCGCAACACGCCAAGCGTCTCCCGCTTCATCAGGGGCAACCCGGAGCGACAGGACTCTCCGCTGTATCCGGAGGATGCTGTGCGCGAGGCGCTCACCAACGCCCTGGCCCACCGCGACTACAGCGCGGCTTCGGGCGGCGTGAGCATCCATATTTTCCCGCGCCGGCTCGAAATTCACAACTCCGGCTGCCTGCCCGAGGGTGTCACCACGGAGACCGTTACCCCTCAAGTCACCGGGGAAGTCACCGGGGAAGTGTGCCGCCTCGTGCAGGCTGTCAGTGGCGAGATGACCCGCCAAGAGATTCAGAATGCACTGGAACTGAGGCACGAAGACCACTTCCGCAAAGCCTATCTGATAGCTGAACGACTGGAGAAGGTCCGGGAACGTCACGAGCAAGGGCTGCTCAACAGCCTGGATTTCCTCAAAACCATCCTCCAGATCGCCAAAGAAGTCGTCGAAGCCGAGAACCAGGTCGATCCAGAGGAGGAACAGGACCGCGCTCTAGCCGCACTCACGGATTTATTCAACGAAGTGAAGAGCAAGAACACCCACGTCATCGTCGAGCGCATCGTGGCGGACATCGACGGTATCGTAAAACAAGTGCGGTTCCCTGGCTGGCAAGGCACATCGGGAGAACGTGTCGTCCAACAAGCGCTGCGCCGGGCATTGCTGAAATACAAGCTCCACACCGACCAGGAACTTTTCGATAAAGCCTACGGCTATATCCGCCAGTATTATTGATCACAAGCCCCATACCCTCATTTCATCATGACCTCGGCGCGGTGCAGCAAACGGTCGAGGATGTTCTCAGCACCTGCCCATTATCTTGGAACGACAGAGCCTGCCACATGCGACTGTATGCGACAAGAGAAAAGTTCCCAAAAGACGAAAGTTTTTTCTTTTCTTGAGAAAAATGTGAATTACCCTCCGTTCAGCAAGTGACGATCGCAGGCCGCCAACTCATCGAGAAATTCATTCGCAAGCATGCGAACTCGAAGTCGTCGCTGTCTGCGTGGCTCGAAGAAGCCGAGGAATCCGAATGGAAAAGCCCGCAGGACATCAAGGATCGCTACCGGTCTGCGGATTTTCTTTCCGGAGACCGCGTCATCTTCGACATCGGCGGGAACAACTACCGCCTGATGGTCCTTGTGCGATACCGAAATGGAGTGCTTCTCATTCAGAAAATTGGCACCCACGCCGAGTATTCCAAATGGAAGCTGACCTGATACCAACACAACCAACACCATGAAACTGATCAAAACCTCCAAAGACCACGACGCTGCCCTCCAGCGCTTGGAGGAACTCATGCTTGCCGATCCCGCCCCGGGCACGGCTGAGGATGAGGAACTGGAACTCCTCGCCTTCCTCATCGAGGATTATGAAAAGCGCACCATCCGGATTCCCGCCGCCACGCCTGCGGAAGCCATCCGGTTCCGCATGGAGCAGGCCGGACTGAAGCAACACGACCTTGTTCCTTTCATCGGATCAAAAGGCCGGGTATCCGAAGTGCTCTCCGGTCAGCGGGATCTCACCCTCGCCATGGTCCGGAAACTTCACGATGGGTTGGGCATTCCGCTCAAGTCCCTTGTCCAAGATGGGCCTGCCGAACTGCCACCGCGTATCGAAACCGATCGCTATCCGGTGAAGGAAATGTTCCTTCGCGGATTTTTCGCAGCCACCTACGGCACCGAGTGGTCCAAGGTCAAAGACAGGGCCGAGGAGTTGCTCCAGCAATTCTTCAGCGGTCGTCAGGATGCACCCATCAGCGCTCTCAACCGGCAAACGACGAGCAAGAGGTCAAAGGTGGACATAGACGCTATTCACGCCTGGCGCTGCCGCGTGCTCGATCTTGCGGGCTCCCTCCGCCTGCCGAGCTACGACCCCGCTGTGCTCAGCAAGGCATTCATCCGGCAACTCACCGCCTTGAGTCAGCTTTCCGATGGGCCGCTGCGGGTTCGGCAACGACTCATGGAGGTCGGAATCGCGCTCATCCTGGAGAAACAACTTTCGGGAACGCACCTCGATGGTGCCGCAATGTGGCACCCGAATGGTTGTCCAGTGATCGGCCTCACTCTCCGCTATGATCGACTCGACAATTTCTGGTTCACGCTTTTCCATGAATTGGGCCATGTGGTGAAACATCTGGGCACAAGCCCGGGCGAAAGCTTTCTCGACACGGACATCGACGCAGCTTCCGAAAACCAGATCGAGCGGGACGCGGATCAATTCGCGATGGATGCCTTCATCACAGAAGAAGAGTGGGACAAGCTTGGATCCCTTAGCCTGGCGGAGGAGATCAGATCTGCCGCCAAACATCTTGCCATCGACCCGTCGATCATCGCCGGTCGCCTGCGCCGCGAGGCCGGAGATTACCGGAAGCACCGCACCCTTATCGGCCAAGGGAATGTCAGGAAGTTCTTCTGGCCTCACGAAAGCACCAACTGAAACGCATCCGCCATTGCCTCTTCACAGCGACATCCAGGTCTCAAGGCCGCCCACACCGCCATCCGCTGGGACAACGAGCCGATCATCCACCGTATCACGCGCTGGGTTAATTCCGTTAGATGGGGCCGCCCCGACCACAAAACCATCAACTTTCCGGCGCGGCTTGTCCCTGCTGGCAGCATCAGAACTCAGCATTCGACCTGACAATGGCCACGGGGGCGAGCAAGTTCAATTCCCTGATATTGGGGTAAATCGCGGCAAAGAAACCACTGAGGAACTGAGTACCACTGAGAACACTGATCATTAAT
>JBILFE010000220.1:0-6100 GCA_044351705.1 Luteolibacter sp.
TTCGAGGTGGACACTGGGTTCGTCCGTCGGGGCGATCACCTCGCGCAAAGACTTCTCGGCGAGGTCGATCTGTCCGCGCTGAATCAGCAACGGCACGATGGCGGCCCGGAACGATGCCTGGTCGCAAAATTGGGGCGGCAAACTCGCATAGGCACTCAGAGCCACCGCTTGCGGCGCTTGGAGAGCCATGATCCGGAGGGATTCGAGCAGATCCTGGCGGGTGGAACGCGCGTCGGTGAAAAGTTCGGCGGCAGCCATGTAGGTGATGGGAGCACCGAGTTTGCCGAGTGCCTTGGCCCAAATCCGATAGGCCTCAAAATCGCGTCGCGCCAGCAGCACGCTGCGGGCATGGTCGCGCGCGGCGGCCCAGTCTTCGTGGCGGACGGCGATTTTGGCGGCTTCCAGATTGGCGTTGATGCGATAGGTTCGGAACGCGCGGTAGGCGGGCTTGGCGGCAAATCCGGCGCCGACGACCAACACAAGGATCGACAAGTGGATCAGCATCCGGCGCAGATCCTTCTTTCGTCGCAGCTTCTTGAGTGGCGAACCAATGATATTCATTTCCAAGGGATGCTAGGTGTTCACTGCGGCGGATCAAGGGAATTCTCGGATTGCCCGGCGAGAACTTGTAACAATTCCAACAAGCGGGGGAAATCGAGCGGCTTGTCAAGACAGGCCACAGGGCCGAGGGCCTCGGCCTGGCGCCGGATTTCCGGGTCGCCGTAGCCGGTCAGGAAGATGATGGGCAGCGGAAACTTTTCCACAATCAGGCGGGCGGTTTCAATGCCGTTAGGTCCGGACCCGAGATTGATATCCATGAGCAGCAGGTCCGGCCGGGCTTGCGTCACCCCGGCCACGGCGGCGGCACTGTGGGTGGCAGTGCCACAAACCTGATAGCCGTGCCGCTGCAACTCCATTTTGAGGGCAAGGGCATTGATCACTTCGTCTTCGACAATGTAGATGCGCAGCGACATGGTTAGACTCTCTTCTGATAGTGGCTGGTGGCAATCCGCAGGACGAAGCCGAGGCCTTCACCGCGGGTGATGCGGACCTCTCCGGAAAGTTGCTGCTCCACAATGGCGAAAAGGCTCTGCAAGCCCAGGGTTTCCTGCTTTCGCGGATCAACCCCCGCGGGCAAGCCCACCCCGTTGTCGGCGTATTCCAACACCAAATGCTCCGGGCCGTCGCGCCGTACCCGGATGGTGATAACGCCATTTGGGTCATCGGGGAAGGCGTGTTTGAACGTGTTGGTTAGCAGTTCGTTGATCACCAGGCCACAGGGGGAGGCAATGTCCAGGGTCACCGGCAGCGGCTCCCCGGTGAACACCACGGTTACCGACGGCTCGCTCCCCCAGAAATTCCGCACCACGAGTTTGACCAAAGCGTGCAGATACTCGGTTAGATCGAGGCTGGACAGGTCGCCCGATTGGTAGAGCATTTGGTGGACCAGGGCCAGCCCTTGAATCCGGTTGTCCATTTCCTTGGAGGTGGCGCGGGCTTCGGCACTGGCCCTCGCCATCCGCAGGTTCATGAGGGAACTGACGATTTGCAGATTGTTTTTGGTCCGGTGATACAATTCGCGGATGAGGGTTTGCTTTTCGGCCAAGACCTGGCGCAGCGTCGCTTCGACCTGCCGGCGTTCCGCCAGTTCTTCGGTCAGCTCCTGGGACCGATGCGCCACCATTCTGGCAAGCGATCGGTTCCATACCATCACGCCGAGGGTTACGCTGGTGACCAGCGACAAAACCACCAGAATGCCGATCCATACCGACCTGCTGACAAAAGGCGTGCGCTCCAAGCGCATCCAATTGCTCTTGATGGAGTCATGTTCCTGCGTGCTGATGGCGGCCAGGCCTTTTTCCAAAATGCGGTTGAGCAGCGGCCAGTCTTTACGCGACGCGAGGCTCAGATTGTAGGTGAAACCCGTCTCGCCAGCAACGCGGAGGTTGCTGATGCCCTCCTGCTGGATGAGGTAGGACGCGCTGGCCATGTCCACCACTGCAGCGTCAACCTCACCGAAGGAAAGCATGCGCAAACAGGCCAGTTCGGTATTAACCGATACCAGATCCAGCATGGGAAAGCGGCTCCGCACGTAGGCTTGCACAGCGTACCCGGCCACAACCGCAATTTTTGTTCCGGCCATGCGGCTCAGCTCGAGTTCATCCTTGAAATCGTTCCTGACAATGATGACGGCCGGCACGATCAGATACGGCTTGGTGAACAGCAGATACTCACTGCGCTCAGGGGTCCGCATCAGCGAGGTCAGGACATCGACCTCCCCCGCGCGGACCTTGTCCAGATTGATCGCCATGTCATGGGGTTCGACGATCTGAAAGCGGATGCCGAGCTTCTTTTCCAGAAGTTGGACATACTCCACCGAGAGCCCCTTGACCTGTCCGCGGGCATCCACAAAGGTAATCGGGGCATACCCTGGCTCATAAGCCAGGCGGATCACCGGGTGGCTCGCCAGCCATTGGCGTTCCTCATGGTTGAGCAACTCAGGGGCGGGTGCGGCACCACTCAGCATCATCACGGCGGCTATCAAGCCGGCTAACCGCAACAGCACCCGCCGGAGACATCCCTTCATGTGCAACCGAACATATCCATCGCCGCCGTGTTGCCAAGAAATCTTTTTTTGCTGAAAAATCCGCCAGCCACCTTGCGCGTGAGCGTGTCACCTTGCTCGCGATTGACGGTGGCGGCTAGTCTAACCACGATGTGGGCGGGCGATGTTTCATTGTCATCTCCGGGTGTCCGGCCCTGACACATCGCCCGATTTCCAGCGGTCTCCGGCGTGTGTAGTTCTAACCATTACAAGGTTATCACAAACCCGGCACAAACCAGGTTGGAATACGAGGATCTAACCACAGAGAACGCAAAGATCACCATAGGCGCATTGCTTAGTGTCTCTGCGTTCTTTGTGGTCCATCTTCACTCCGGCTTGGCCGGTTTGTCAGCCCCGGCCTTGCGCTGTTCGAGCTGGGCCTTGACTTGGGCCTTGATTTGATCGCCGTGCTTGGCCACCTCATGATTGGGGAACATCGCGAGGACTTCATCAACAAATTTGTTAGCCGCTTCCTGTTCACCTTTTTCAACGAAGCGGGCCAGTCCGATGTTAAGCGTCAGGCCCACCTTGATATCCTCCGGCAACGTGGGAGTGGCTTTGATGAAGCCTTCCACTTCCGCGTAGGCCTTGTCGAACTCCTTCGCCTGCATCAGTGGCGTCACCTTGCTTTGCACGAAGGTCTGCACCGCCTTGCCCGCCTCCGCAGCCGCCGTCTCCTTGGCTGCCGCCTCCTTGCGAGCCTTTACAAACCCGGAACTGTCGTCCTTGTCGAGTTCGCCAATCTTGGCCACCACATCCGCATATTGGGTGTCCACAATCTCGGCGTCCATGGCTTGCAGCCCGGCAACCAGTTGTTTGGCCTTTTCGACATTGTCGCTGGCTTGTTGCGAGGCGGCAAATGCGGCGTCGCGTTTGGCACGCACCGCCATGAGTTCATTCAAGTGCGTCACATATTTCGCGGGGCCGCCGGGTTGGTAGCCGGTCTTGGCGTAGGCCTTGCCGCTCGCATCGCACAGCACTATGGAGGGATAGCCATTGATCTTGAAATCTGTGCGCAGTTTGGCGTTTTGGGCCTTGGTCTGCTCACTCAGCTTGGTATCATCCTTGGGGAAATCCAGCTCGACGAGCACCAGCTTGTCCTTGACCCCGGACTTGAACGCCGCTTCCTGAAACACTTCCTTGTTGAGCTTGATGCACCAACCGCACCAATCGGAACCGGTGAAGTCTAGCAATAGGTCTTTTTTCTCCGAGCTGGCCTGCTTTTTGGCGGCTTCGAAGTCAGAGGTCCACCCGTCACCACCGGCGGAGGCCGTGGCGAGAGTGACGAGCGCCAGCAGGCCGGCACGCACGATATGGGACGTTTTGTTCATTGCGCAGTGAACCATGCCGCGCCCGCCCGCGCTGTCCAGTAAAATATTCTCGCTTGCCATGGCGGCAGCGCGCAATCTGGCTGCGGCTGTGCACATTGAAGTCCTCAATACCGGCACCGAATTGTTGTTGGGTAACACGCCCAACACCCATGCCGCTTGGCTCGGCCGCGAGTTGTTCCGACTCGGCCTGCGGCTCGCCCGCCAAACCACCGTGCCCGACGGCGATGCCATCCGGCTCGCTCTAACGGAATCGCTGGGGCGTGCCGACGTGCTCATCGTCACTGGCGGCCTGGGCCCCACCAGCGACGACCTGACCCGTGAAATCACCGCGCAAGTCATGGGCCTCGAATTGCACACAGACGCCGCCGCGCTGCAATCACTCGAGGCATTCTTCGCCCTGCGCCAACGCCCGATGGCGGCGGCCAACTTGAAACAAGTGCTGATTCCGGCAGGCGCGGAGGTGTTGCCCAACGCCAACGGCACGGCCCCGGGCGTTTACCTGCCGCCACAGTCGGGTGCCCACTCGAAATGCGCGGTGTTCCTGCTGCCAGGCCCGCCACAGGAGCTCTATCCGATGTATCACGCGCACGTCGCGCCCCGCCTGCGCCTGCTCGCCAACCTGCCATTGCCACCCGCGCTGCTCGAATTGAAATTCACCGGCATCGGCGAAAGCGATTTTCATGATGGCATTGATGCCAGCCTGGCCGCCATCCCCGGCCTTGAATTCGGCTATTGCGCCCATGTGGGTGAGGTTGATTTGCGGCTCATCGGCGATGCCGATGCCATTACCCATGGCCGCGCCATCGCCGTGGCGCGATTCGCCCCGTTTCTCGTCAGTGACGATGGCAGTTCCCTGGAGCAAACGCTCGTGCGCTTGCTCGCCGGACGTGGCCTGACTTTGAGCACCGCGGAAAGTTGCACCGGTGGCCTGATCGCCAACCGCATCACCGATGTGCCCGGCGCCAGCGCCGTTTTCACCCACGGATTTGTCACCTATGCCGATCAGGCCAAAACGGATTTGTTAGATGTGCCCGCCGCGACTCTGCTCGCCCATGGCGCGGTCAGCGAGGAGGTCGCCCGGCTAATGGCTGAAGGCGCGCTGGGTGCGAGTGGTGCCGACATGGCTGTGGCGGTGACTGGCATCGCCGGGCCCGGCGGCGGCAGTGCCGCCAAACCCGTGGGCACCGCATGGATCGCCGTGGCACAGCGCACTGCCGCGACCCGCGCCCACCGGGTCTTCCAGCCCCGCAACCGGCATGATTTCAAACTGGGTGTGAGCCAGGCTGCCCTCGATGCGGTGCGCCGCTTGTTGTCATAAGCAAGGCTGGCGGCCGCAGGCGGCGGCCGAATAAATTCAAAAACCCTCCGTGGCGCATTTGCCGGCGACTGATTCCGTGCTTAGGGTGTCGGGACGGCTCGTGGCAATGGCCCCTTGCCGCACACCCTGCCCCGCTAACAAGTTCAGCTTATGACGAATGATTCAACTGGCACTGGAATCGCAAAAGGCCGCCAAACCCCGGGCTGGAAGCAAGTCGTGGCGCGCTATCAATTGGCTTCGACGCGGCGTGCGCTCTGGCAGATCATCAACACCGTCGGACCCTACGTGGGACTGTGGTTCTTGATGTATCTCTGCCTTGGCGTCTCATACTGGCTGGTGGTGCCGCTGGCGGTCCTGGCAGGCGCGTTCATGGTACGGACGTTCATTATTTTCCACGACTGCGGCCATGGTTCGTTCTTCACCTCCAAATCGGCCAATGCCATCGTCGGTGTCATCACCGGCGTGCTGACCTTGACGCCCTATTATCAATGGCGCTGGGAACATGCGTTGCACCATTCAAGTGCCGGTGACTTGGATCGCCGCGGCACCGGCGATGTCTGGACTCTAACGGTCGAGGAATACCTGCAAGCGTCGCGCTGGAAAAAATTTGCCTATCGCTTGGCGCGCAATCCGCTGGTGTTGTTCGTGATCGCACCGCTGGTCTTGTTTTTATTCCTCAACCGGGTGCCCAATGCGCGGGCGCCGCGCCGCGAGCGCATGTCGGTGCATTGGACCAATCTGGCTGTGGTGGTGATTGCCGCCGGCCTGATCTGGGCATTCGGTCTCGAGGCGTATCTGATCATACAATTGACCGTGCTGATGGTGGCCGGCTCGGTGGGGGTGTGG
>JBILFE010000402.1:0-4303 GCA_044351705.1 Luteolibacter sp.
GCAGTGAACGAGACTGGGAAACCGCTGTTCGACCTGCGCGGCGTCAATCCGTGGGGGTCGCATCCCTTCGGTTTCGACGCCTGGGGCACGGATGATTACAAGGCAATCATCGCTCAGCTCGCCAAGATGCGCATGAACTTCATCGGCATGCACTGCTACCCGGAAGGCCATCCCTATGCCGAACCGACGGTGTGGCACGGTCTGAGCGGCGACTTCGATGCGTCCGGGCAGGTGGACAAAAGCTATGTCTCCCGGTATTATAACACCCTTTCCACAACGGCATGGGGCGCTTACGTTCCAAAGAAAACCGGCGATTACAGTTTCGGCGCCGCGTTGCTCTTCGACGACGAGGCGTGGGCGCCGGAGGTGATGCGCGGGCATTGTCCGGTACCGGTCACACCTAACGACTGCAACGAGGTATTCAACCGCATGGGCGCTCAGTTCAAGGAGACGTTCACCTTCGCGCGCAATCTCGGCGTGAAGACCTGCATCGGCACGGAAGCGCCGCTGATCCTGCCGAAGAATCTGGCGCAACGCACCAGCGACCTGCGGGCCGTATATGAGGGTACCTTCCGCCGTATCATGGCGAGCCATCCGCTGGATTACTATTGGCTCTGGACGCCCGAGGGCTGGACATGGCAAGGGAACAAACCGGAACAATACGCCGCCACCGTCGCCGACATTCAGTTGGCCATGGAGGCATTGGCGAACGTGAAAGCCCCCTTCAAACTTGCCACCAGCGGCTGGGTGCTCGGCCCGCAGCACGACCGCGCCACCTTCGACCGCGACCTGCCGAAGACGATCTCCATGAGCGCCATCAGCCGCGAGATTGGCAACACTCCGGTGGATCCCGCGTTCGGAAAGATCAGCGGGCGCGAGACCTGGGCGATCCCCTGGCTCGAGGGTGACGGCGGCAATGGCCTGGCCGGCATCCAGCTCTGGGCCGGACGGATGCGCCGCGATGCGTTAGACGCCCGCGAATACGGCTGTACGGGACTCATGGGGCTACATTGGCGCACCGAGATTCTCTCGCCCAACGCCTCCGCGCTCGCGCTCGCCGCCTGGGATCAAAACTGGGGTAACCCTCCCTCCGCCACCGGAAAGCCACGTTCGCTGCCGGTGGAGGATTTCTATGCCGACTTCGCGCTGGCCAACTTCGGGCTGGCCGAAGCGGGCAAGGTGTTCGCCGCGCTGGATGGCAAGGTGCCGCAAGTCACCGACGGCGCTTGTCCGTCCGGCACGCTGACCCCCGTGACGGCACCGTGGAAGGATGCCGCGCCGCGGTTCGCGTTCGTCGACACTTTCGAGTGCCTGCGCCCTCGCGTCCGCGGCGCCGGCAACCTCGCCCGCTTTGATTACTGGCTCAACACATTCAATTACCTCCGGGCGCTGGAGAAAACCCGTTGCGCCATGGGCGCGAAGCAGCCCGACGCGGTGTTGAAGAATTGGACAGAGGCTTACACCTGCCTGCTGGCGACGGTGAATTCTCCCGGCGCGCTGGCGACCGTGGTGAACATGGAAAACCATCCCGGCTGGGGCGGAACCGTTGCCCGGCACACGACCCAACCATGGCCCAAGGATTATCAAGGCCGGCCGCGCTTGATCGTGCCGACCGTACGCAGTGTGGTGAATCAAGGAGAATCACTGGAAGTTAAGGTCATCGCGTTGGCTCAGCAGCCGGTCAAGGCCGTCATGGTTCATTTCCGTCCGCTAGGCATGGGCGACTGGCAGGTGCGCCCGGCCCGGCAAGTGGCCCGTGCGGTCTTTCTAGCAGAATTGCCGGCCGCGCAAGGGGATTTCGAATACACTCTCACTGCGGGCGACGGGCTCGTCTGGCCGGCAACGGCACCGGCTATGAATCAGACGGTTGTTGTCGCCGAGAAACTGCTAGAGACCAAACCATGAGAAAGACTATGGTGACTTCATTCTTATGTCTAAACACGCCTAAATCAAGCACCTCCATGTCACCTCGCGTCACGAGCATTACATGCGCTGCATGCTAGCAGAACGATTGTAATAATGATCCTATTCACGCTCTTCATAGATCTGCTTTATTCTGCACAACGTCGAGCCCTGCCGCCGGGCTAAAACGTAGTGGTTGAGGTGAAGTTACGGAGCTGATGCCGGCCGGTAGCGGCGATTTGTTGGACGATTCAATTTGCTAATCCAGGGGCGCAATCTTCGAAGGGGTCTCCAACGCTTGAGCGGAGCGGAAAGCTGCTCTTAAATCGTCTTGATGAATTGCAGCCCACTCAATGACAAGCCCACGGGCTCTCGGAGGAAGTTGCCCCTCGATGAACGCCAAGGTTTCGATATCAATGACCGCCTTTCGCCCGGCGTAAATCGCATGGAAATGCGGCGGGTCGTGATCACCGAAATACATCTGAATTACGATACCGTAAAATCTCGAAAGCTCAGGCATGGGCTGGCAGCTTGTGTAGGGTTGGAAAAACTTCCTCTGGGCTCTTCCCGGTCAGCTTCATGTACAGCGCATCAGGACACAGGTCGAGATCCCCAGGCCATTGGGGATGTCCCGCGTCTGCAATAATCGCCTGCTCAAATACTCCGGGCTTCAACCACGCGGAAAACACTCCACGGCCCGCATATGACGACAAATCCACCTCGCCACACGCTCCGTCGTCGTATCGGAGGAATAGCCTGTAGCCATCTTTGGGAACAATCTCGGTGAGTCTCATATCGGGGAAGCTACGCTTGTTTTCCCGAATTGTCGAGCCACATTTTCTGAGCGCTCGCAGATCTGGATTGGGGAGGAAGGCGGGTAAGTAAGGAGGCCATTGGTGGAGATTCTCCATATTGAGATGGTTCAACTGAGGCGGGATACAGTCGGCCATTTGATTCTCTTCGTCTAACGTAAAGCACATCCGCCGCTAGTAGCTGGGGCGGAATACTATAACAGGGTTGAGGTTGTAGTTACGAATTCCGAGTTTTTAATTAAACTTAACGGCGGTTCCTCAAGTTCAATGTCAAAATAAGTATGACCTGCGTTGTCTGAATCAAAGCCGTAAAACTTTGAATTTGCTGGAATTTGAAAACCAAATCTTTGTTTAGTTAAAACGTTGGCGGTCGAATATTGTACCGGACTTGGTTTATAGGGCTTAGTATTGTTATGGCATCCAGAGAAGAGACAGAGAGCAAAGATGACTATGCGAATTTTTATTGGCCTAACGTCGAGATGTGGCACGCTATTTTGAAGGCGCGGTTGAGGGGTGAGAGGGTGGTTCAAGAGCGTTGCCACCACCGTCTTGTTCGCTTTCTGTTGTTCTTGTGTCTCGAATATGCCGTCCGATCCTTTGATACAGGAATACTTCAAAAACTGCGATAAGAAGCACATCGAAGATACCCGTATCGTCCTTGATGGCACCCAGCGCTTCGCCCGCTACGTATCCAACTATCAGCAATGGTATGGAAACAAGCAGGCATCGAATAACCACAACCCATCCTAAAACTACATACTTCTGAATTAGGTCGAATCCTTGTCTCCCTCCATTGCAGCTGTAGGCGTATATAACTCCTCCAACCGCAAGAATCACGCTAAATGCACCAGAAGCAAAGTCCCAATGATTGAAGCCATTAAACATGGGAAATGCCCCGACGAGCGCTGTTGATCCTGAAAAGACGGCCAAGTATGGCAAAGCCTCCCTGTCCGAGACGTTTCGATCTCGAAGTTTCTGCTTCAGCGGGTGATACTTGATGAAATGCATTTTCTCTAAGCGAACAGTATTTATTCGTAGACCCTGCGGAAGTGATATCCGTCAGGGTTCACGACGACACGATGGGCGTAAGTCTTTGATTTGACAAGGATTACTTTGCGACGGGTGCGTATATCCGGCTGAGATGGAGCGGGATTTACCGGGGACCTGATCTGGCGGATATCACGGCCTTGGGGGCCGGGACCTCGGGGCTGGATCAAGGGGTAGAGGAAAAATATGTTCAAAAGAACACATTTTTATTGACTTGGGGATTTAAAAGCGCATTTTAGTCGGTGATGAATGCGACAACGACAGGCAAGGCACGTTGGTGTTGGAGAAAGGATTTGGCCGGGTTTCGGGGGTTGTCGGATCGGGAGCGTGCGGGATTTCTGCTGGTTTTGGAGTGGTTTGAGAATTTCTGGCTGCGGTCTGAACTGGAAGCAGGCCGGGAGGCGGCGAAGGCGTTTTGGCGTACGGAAGTACTGCGGGAGGGTTGCACCAGGGAGCCGTGGCAAGTGGAGCAGTGGTCGGCCGAAGTCCATAAGAGATAAGAATTCGAACCACGAATGACACGAATTCTCACGAATAAGAGA
>JBILFE010000222.1:0-6047 GCA_044351705.1 Luteolibacter sp.
CCGCCCTCTCTGAAAGATCCCCTATCCCCAATCCTCAATCCCCAATCTTCCACTTACAACCAACCACCGATCACTGACCAATCTTCCTCCCCCTCTCCCATTCAAAATCCAGCGCCGCTCGCAGACGCAGCCAATCCATCTTCCATTCACAATCCTCAATCTTCAATCCCCAATCCTCAATCCTCTTCCTTCACCCCCCTCCCCGAAGTCGTTGCCAAATCCCTGCCAATGCTTCACTGCAGCACCGGTACCGCCGCGCGTATCGACCTCGATGACAACGTCACCATCCATCTCGCGTTTTTCGAGTGGGATCTGGCGGATTCGACCAATGTCTTGGAGGCCTACCGGCATCTCCCCGACGAGTGCATGGGCTCCATTGGCATGAAACTCATCGAGCACCGGCCATCCCGCTCCTATCAGGTGGGTAAGGAAACCCTCACCTTCGACCACACCGTTTTCCGCGACCCAAGAGGCGTGATCGTGCACGCCTTCAAGGGCACCTGGGTCTCCGGCGCCAGCAACCTGCTCGGCAACGACCTGCGCGGCGGCTTGGAACAATGGCGCCAACTCCGCTGGCGCTCCGCTCTCAAACGCTTCCGTCCCGCCCATGCCCGTGTCGCCCAAGGCGCCGTACGCGGCATCCCCAACCCCGACGCCGCCTGGCAAGCATTTGAATCCGCCATGCTCGGCGACCTGTCGTTCGAACCCAGTCGCTAGGACCCGGTCATTGGACATTGGTTATCGGTTATCAAAAATCTTCCAGCTTCACGCCAACCCCAGCGGGTACAGCGCGGCCCTTCCCCTCTTGAATATCCAATATCCAACACGGAATTTCCAATATCCAAGTTGCAGAGGAACGGCTCCGCGCTTTAGCGACTCTTCCACCGCTCGTCAGAGAAAAGAGTGGTCTGTTGTCTGTTATCGGTTGTCGGTAAAGAGTGGTCTGTTGTCTGTTATCGGTTGTCGGTAGAGCTTGCGCCCCGTGCCTGGCTCACCTCCGCAATCACCGACCACCGA
Source organism: Luteolibacter sp. (assembly GCA_044351705.1). Lineage (GTDB taxonomy): Bacteria > Verrucomicrobiota > Verrucomicrobiia > Verrucomicrobiales > Akkermansiaceae > Luteolibacter. The sequence continues at coordinate 1,018 of JBILFE010000222.1, forward strand.
CCACTGACAACCGACAACCGACAACCGACAACTCTTCCTCTGCTCCCTCACTGATCTCTGATCTCTGATCACTTCTTCCACACCCCATGCCCCTCAAACCCACCAAACCCCTCATCTTCGCCGCCGCGCTCCTCCTCTTCCTCGCCGCGCTCGAGGCAGGCGTGCTCGCCTGGCGGCACCTCTCACTCCCCCCCTCCTCCGCTACGGTCTTCTCCTATCCTCCGGCCGCCGCCGAATTCGGCAAGTCCAAGACACTGGCACCCGCGCTCGAGATGTACCGCGCCGACCGCGGCGCGGAATTGAAACTCACCGCCGCCGACAACACCCGCCTCACCGTGCTCTATTTCGAGTGGTATCAATTAAAGCTCAGTCCGGTGATGAATCTTACCCTCCATGCTCCCGAAGTCTGCAACGAAGGCATTGGCTACAAATTGTTAGAGGTCCTCCCCGCCCGCGACTATGCCGCCTCCGGCCAAGCCCCCTTGACCTTCGACCGCACCCATTTCGCCGATCCTTCCGGACGCGATGTCTTTATCTTCAAGGTTGTCTGGATGCAAGGATTTGGCTGCTTCCCGATGCGCGAGAATGGCCCGGGCGCAGCCCCCTTGCGGGAAGGAGCACACCGCTTCGACCGCATCAAAAACTCCTTCGTCCGCCATAGCGGCGCCGCGCGCATCCTTGAAGCCGCCGCCTTCAACGCCCGCGACGCCGAACATGCCTGGCAGATCTTCAGTACACAAGTCCTCGATCAACTCGCCTGGCACTAACGGAATTGATTTTGGATTTTAAATTTTAAATTTTAGATGAAAGACCGGCACGCGTTGAATTTTGAACGCGGAACCGAGCGGAGCGAGATAGACAGGAGCGAACGCAACGTGCCCAGAAGGGGGGACCGCCGGCAGGCGGGATCAACGAGCGTTAGCGAGCTTGGATGAATCCGGCGCAGCCCACTCTGGCATAGCCGAAGGCAATGTTAGATTTTGAATGAAAGACAAGGAAGAATCCACCCAGCGCGCGAAGCTCTCTGCCAATTCAAAATCCTCTTCTTCTTCCCTCCCATCCCCATCTTTCACTGAAACCAGAACCTTCCACGACCGAATCAGTAACTGCGGAACCGCCAGCTTCAAGTTATGGCCAGATCCTCAAGTCCACCTCCATCATCGGCGGAGCTCAGGGCATCAACTACCTCATCGGCATGGTGCGCACCAAGTGGGTGGCCGTACTCTTGGGGCCATCGGGGGTCGGCTTGGTCGGGCTTTACCTCTCTGCAATCGACATGGTTGGCACCATCGCCAAGCTGGGGATTAATGAGAGCGGAGTGAGGGAGGTTGCCGAAGCGTGTAGCAAAGCTGATGCGCAACAGATCGCACGCACGATCAAAACGTTGCGGCGCCTCACTCTGTGCACCGGCATTTTAGGTTGGATTCTAACAGTCATTCTGTCCTATCCTCTAAGCATCTGGGCCTTCGGCTCAGGCAAGCAAGCATGGGCGATTGCGATTCTCGGATGTTCTTTACTGCTGACTTTTGTGACGGGTGGGCAGAGTGCGCTGCTCCAAGGCATGCGCCGGATAGGTGACATAGCCCGCATGGGAGTGCTGGGTGCCATCATGAGCACCATCGTAGCCGTTAGTCTTTACTGGTGGCTCGGACAAGAAGGAATCGTTCCGGTGATTATTGCCACCGCCGCGGTCAATCTGGGGTATTCATGGTGGTATGCCCGCAAGATCGAGGTAGTGCCAGTCTCTCTTGGCTGGCCTGAAACCTACGTCCATGCCAAGCGCTTCATCAAGCTCGGCGTCTCATTCATGTGGAGTGCTGTTTTCGGAGCCGCTGTGGCTCTTGGTATCCGTTCCTTGATCGTCCGGGAACTTGGGCTCGACGCAAATGGTATCTATCAGGCAGCGTGGACTATTTCCGGAATGTTCGGCGGATTTATCATCTCTGCCATGGGGACCGATTTTTATCCCAGGCTCACAGCCGTGTCCAATGACCACCCGGTCGCCACTCAATTGGTCAATGAGCAAACGGAAATCGGGCTTCTTCTCGCACTACCCGGCGTACAAGGATCACTCGCCTTCGCGCCTTTGTTGATGCATCTGTTCTTCTCGGCAAAGTTTTTGTCGGGAGCCGACATGCTGCCATGGTTCTTGGTATCTGTTTTCTTTCGGATGATCACCTATCCCATGGGCTACATCCTTGTTGCAAAAGCAGCCGGCGGGAAGTTTGCCATGCTCACCACTCTGTTCCATGTCGCCCACATCAGTCTCATCGTGGTATTGCTTCCGGTCTTACAGTTAAGGGGAGTCGCGATCGCCAATACCCTTTTATGCGTCATCTATATGCTTTTGATGCGGCGGGTGGCCGGCCCGCTCGTCGATTTCTCTTGGGCATCGGACACCAAAAAACTCATGCTCGTCAGCATCGCCTTGGTCACAGCCGGCTTTGCTATATCTCTGCTATTGCCTGAGACCCCCGCACTTGTTGTCGGGGGTCTACTTGTGATTTTGTCCAGTGTGTTCAGCCTGCGGGGCTTGGTCACCAGATTGGGTGAACAACACCGCTTGATCCTAATGGCATGTCGCCTTCCTTTTGGCCGTACCTTGTGCGGTCTGTAATGCAATCCAGCTACATGCGCATCACGGATTGATAACCACTATTTTTTATTTCCAACATTTGCACAGCAACCAAGCGCCAGTCATGCAAGCCCATATCTCCCTCCATCACCCACGCGTTCTAGAAACGAACACATCGGCCCGCCTGTCCTCAATCCTGGAATTCGATGGCAAATCCATCGAAATGTGGTACGAACTTCCCAAACAATATGGCCACTGGTTCAGCACCGATAGATCTGATGGATTTGTCGTCGGTTTCATCCTCCAGGCCATGGAATTGCACAAGGACATTCACTTGCAGGCTCCGATGTCATTGAAGTTGTGGCACAACTTGACACACTTCTTCATTCCCATGATGGCAAAGGCCTTCCCCAACCTTCAACCCATCAAAATAACGCCCTTCTCATTGATCGAAACCACAACTCAAGCCACCGGAGTCGCCGGCGGATTTTCGGGAGGGATCGATTCCTTCGCCGCAATCGTGGATCATTTTGTGAATGCAACGTCTGACAGCTACCGGATCAGCGACTTCCTTTTTCACAATGTTGGCTCACACGGAGACAAGAAATATGAGGCGGCCAGAGTTCTTTTCCACCAGCGCTACGAAGAGCTCAAGCAATATCCCGACCTGGTCAACGTTCCCTATGTTCCCGTGGATACCAATATTCATGAGGTAGTCCCAACCGAGTTTGTCAAAACATATATCACCTTGAATGCTTCTGTTCCCCTTGTGCTACAGAATCACTTCCGCCGATATTTTTACGCGTCCTCATACAAATACGAGGACTGCGGAGTCAACAATACGGATATTGTAGGACGCTTTGATCCCATCGCGTTTCACCTACTCTCTACTGAAACGCTCGATTGCGTGTCAACAGGAGGGCAAATGTCGCGGGTCGAAAAAACCCAACTGGTTGCAGGATACGATTTATCCCAACGTTTTCTCAATGTATGTGCCACTGCCGATGCCGATGGGCGCAATTGCTCGGCATGCATCAAATGCTGCCGCACCCTGCTAACACTGGAACTTCTCAACAAAGAGCATCTCTATACCGACGTGTTTGATTTGGAGCACTATAAATCCATTCGATGGAAGTATATTAAAAATTCCGTGCTCAAGTCACGCCCGGGTTCATTCGAATACGAAATAGCGGAACTCGCCATCGAAGTCGGCAAGGAAGCGTGGACTAACACCTTGCGCGCAAGAGTCGCCCGCCGTGCGGCACTCGCAAACATCAAAGGGCTCTACACGCCGATCCGCACTACATTGGGTAAAATCGCCCGCAAAATCGGGCTTCGTTGATTTCAAATCCCATGAATCCACTTAAACAAAACGCCGTGTGGAAAACCGCCAAACGGACGCTTCTCGATCCGCTCCGCCGCACCGCTTTCACACTTGCCAATCCCTCATCCATCCCGCTCACGTATTCTACAGGCAGCCAATGGGCCAATAACTGGGGGGACGCCTTGAGCCCTGTGCTTGTTGGCATGCTTTCCAAGCGCCCGGTCAAGCTGATGCTCTGGCAGCACCAACATCGGTATCTTGCCATCGGCAGCATCCTCGGCAATGCCAACAGTCGCGCTGAAGTCTGGGGTAGCGGCTTCATGATGGCGGACGAGAAGCTGGCAGAAGCGCCGCAGGCAGTCTATGCCGTGCGTGGACCCCGAACCCGTGCCAAACTGCTAGAGCAAGGAATCGACTGCCCGGAAATCTTTGGTGATCCGGCATTGCTGCTGCCGAAATTTTTCAACCCGTCGGTGGAGAAAAAATTCTCGGTTGGTATCATCCCGCACTATATCGACAAAGACCATCCGTGGTTGGTGACTTATCGCAACGATCCACAGGTCCGCATCATTGATGTCGAAGGCGGAACCTATCAGTTCGTCGAGGAAGTCAAGTCCTGCGAATTCATTGTTTCAACCTCGCTGCATGGCTTGATCTGCTCGGACGCCTATGGCGTGCCATGCCAGTGGATCGACCTATCCAACCGATTGTGGGGTGGCAGCTTTAAATTCATCGACTATTTCGAGTCTGTTGGCAGATCAACCACCGAACCAATACGCCCGGATCATCACATGACCCTGAGTCAAGTCACTCAGCTCCATCAGCCCTACGAAGCGAAGATCAACCTCGATCCCCTCATCGATGCCTGTCCATTCATCGCGCCCGAGGTCCGACAGAAGCTACTGCCGGCACGATAAACCCTGTCAACTCACAATAGGTTACGGAATGTGATTGAAAAAAGCAAAAACCTGCTAAAAAGGTCGATCCTCGACGCAATCTCCTATCCGCAATACTCCTGCGTTGTTTAATTCCCGCCGATCAAACACCACGGCAGATCGGACTCAATTAGACAAAGAGACCTGATAGATCATTCGATAGACGCAGCCATCATCGCTGGATCGTGCTTCCTAT
>JBILFE010000298.1:0-5200 GCA_044351705.1 Luteolibacter sp.
TCCGGGGTCCGGCCGCTGAAGCGATCCGTCTGACCGAGATAGACCGCCTGCACCTTTTGGGTCGGGCGCTTGACGCTGGTGAGCAATTCGGCCACAGCGGTGGCGCGGTCGGATGAGAGCGTGCGATTGCCATCCACGTTGCCGGTTTCTGAAGCATAGCCAATGACCAGCAACATATCGCCATCGGGCACGGCTTCAACTAGCTGACGGACGGGATCTTCATCTGCGGCGCTCATTTTGGCGGAGCCTGTGGGAAATGTTAGGGTTTTGAGCACATTGGCACCGAGGTCGACGCCGATCTGGCTGTAGGCTTTGCTGATGTCCGAATCGGGCTGGTTTTCGAGTCTGCGCAGCGACTGGAAGAGTTTGACCGCGGCGGGCAGCAACTCGTCCTCCGATTTGGCAAAGAGCCGTGCCTTGCCAAGTTCCACTTCGAGTTCCTTGGCACGGGATTCGAAAAACTCCTTGGCGCGCTGGGATTCTTCAAACCGGCGTTGCAGATCGTCCATATCGGCCTTGGGTGTCTGCTCACCCGCTGCGGCGAGTTGTTGTTTCAAGGTGGCCATTTCCGCGATCTGTGCCTCGCGCTGGGACTTGAGAGTGGCCACTTCGCGGCGCAGGGCCTCGGCCTCATAGCTGCTGGATTTCGCCTGCTGCGACTCGTTTTTGGCGTTGACGAGTTCGTTGGTCAGGTTCTGCACATATTGTTTGGAGCTGAGCAACTCGGCGTTTCTTTTAACCATCTCCGCGTTGCTTTCATCGATCAATTGTTTGTAGCGTTCGGCCAGCAGCACCATGCTATCGGCATCCTTTTTCAAGCGGTTGGCAATATCACCGAGTTGCTCGCCCCCCCCCAGCGCCGACAACCCCAGCGACCCGTTGCGGTGGTTCAATTCTTCCAGTTCGGCCCGCATCGCCGCCACCCGCGGATCTTCCGCGGGATTTCTCATTTTGATCACAATGAGGGCCACCAACAGAACCACAACGACCACGGCCATCACCACCACCGGAGTGCCCAGCGGCGCGCCACTGATCCGGTAGGCCTGGGATATATTCGTCTCGCGTTCGGTGTCATCCTGTGCTAGCTGCTGCGATTTTGGGTCCGGCATGGCGCGAGCTTGGATCGGGTCCTTACCCGTGTCAATTCCGATCCCTTCCAAAGCACACAATGCCAGATCAGACCAGGGGCAAATGCGGGTGGATGTCGTCCCCCAGCGGCGACGACTCACCGGCGAGATGGCGCAACAACGCGGCAAACGCGATCATCGCGGCGTTATCCGTGCACAACGCCGGTGCCGCGACCGCCAGTTCCAGGCCGGCCGCAGCACTGGCTTGTTGGAACGCGTCGCGCAAGGCCTGGTTAAGGCTCACCCCGCCTGATAGGGCCACCATGCGGCGGCCACATTGCCGCGCGGCCCGCATCGTCTTGGCCACCAGGATATCGACGACGGCCTGCTGAAACGATGCCGCCACATCCGCCACCGCCCAGTTGGCGGGAACCCGCTGCAGCGTATAAAGCACCGCGGTTTTCAGGCCGGAAAAGGAAAAGTCCAGATGCGGATCGTGCACCATCGAGCGCGGAAATGGATAGGCCGACGGATCACCATCCCGCGCCACCCTTTCGATCTCGGGCCCGCCGGGATAGGGCAGCCCCAACATTTTTCCGACCTTGTCAAAGGCCTCGCCCGCCGCATCATCCCGGGTGCCGCCGAGCTTTTGATAGCAGCCCGCCGCAGTCACATCCAGCAGCAGCGTGTGCCCGCCGGAAACAATCAAGCCCAAATGCGCCGGCACCCGCGTCTCCCTAACAAACGGCGAGAGCAGGTGACCTTCCAAATGATTGATGGCCAGAAACGGCCGCCGCGTCGCGCAGGCCATCGCCTTGGCCGCAGTGCTGCCAATCAGCAACGAGGACGCCAGGCCCGGCCCGGTCGTCGCGGCGAAGGCATCGATGCCGCCCATCGCGATGCCGGCATGGGCGAGGGCCTGTTCGACGAGCGGGCGCAAATGCAGCGAGTGGTTGCGGGACGCTAGCTCCGGCACGACGCCGCCATGTTCGCGGTGGAGATCGATTTGCGAGGCCACCTCCGAGGCCAGCACCTCCATGGCGCAGCCATCCTCACCACGCACAATCGCCACGGCCGTGTCATCACACGAAGATTCAATTGCCAATATCAGGGGCACGCCGAAAAGCCTAGCCGGTCCCACCGCCCCGCGCCCATGAAAAAATTTCCGCGGGATTAGACGACCTAGAAACCGTTGCCCTGTTCCATGGTGTCGCCGACGACGTCCGCGGGGTCGATGTCCGTCCGCTCGTAGGAGGTCATGGCGGCGCGCACCATGGCCACCGCGCTCTCCCGCTCGTCGTGAATGACCTGCACACCTAACGCGTGCAAGCGGGCCACCTCCGACGCATACTTCGCCCGGGCGAAAATAAAAATCGCGGTATTGTGAGCCCGCACCAAGGGCACGGCGGCGCATGTGGCGTCGACCGCTGGGAACGTGAAGGCGACCAGACGGGCGCGGTGGATACCGGCCAAGTCGAGCGCCTCGGGATGAGTGGCATCGGCGAACAACACGAGTTGTCCGTCTTTTTTGAGGGCCCTGACCGTATCCGAGTTGAGTTCCAGCACCAGCGTGTGAACGCCGCAGCGCTTGAGGGCCGCATTGAGCGCGCGGCCCACCGGTCCATAGCCGCAAATAATGGCATGATCCGTGATTTCCTTGATGGCTTGGGATGGCCGGAGCAGGGCTGCGGCCTGCTTGTGGGCGGCGAACACTCCCCGTTTCTCCAACCAGCGGCCAACCGGGAAAGCGGCGCGCATCAACGACGGCACCACCGCCATCGTCACCGCGGTACACACTAACAGCATCTGCTCCACCACCGGATCCAAGGCACGATAGCCGCCGGCCCGGCCGAGCAACACCAGCGAGAACTCACCCATGCTCGCCAGACTGGCAGCCGCCACCAATGCCGGACGCCCGGGCATGCGCATGCACTTCAACACCGCGAACAGCAGGCCTGACTTGATCGTTAGAATGAGCAGACTCCCTAACATCACCCGCTGCCAATCCCCCGCCACCACCGACAGATCGATGGTGAGCCCCACCGAAATGAAAAAAATCGCCAGAAACAAATCCTTGAACGGCAGAATGTCAGAGAGAATCCGGTGGCTGTAAATCGACTCGCTCACGACCAGTCCGGCGGTGAATGCGCCAAGTGCCAGCGAGAGATCCAGCGTGCTGCCGGCATAGGCCACACCCACGCACAGACCGATGACGGTGAGGGTGAACAACTCGCGGGAGCGGGTGCGGGCCACCAGATGCAGCAACGGGGTGATGCCATATCTTCCCAACAGCCAGGCCCCGGCCAGAAAGACCACACCCTTGAGCAAGGCCAGGCTGATTCTGGCAAACACACTGCCCTCACCTTGGCCATACAACACGGGCATCAGCAGGAAAAATACGATCACCAGAATGTCCTGAAACAGGGCGATACCCAGGCTCGCCCGCGCTCCCGGATGGTTTTGCCGCCCCAATTCCTGGAACGATTTGAGCGCCACTGCCGTGGAACTCATCCCCAACGCCATGCCTAACACCACGCTCTCCGCCAGCGGAAAGCCCAGCATCACAGCCACCCCGCCGCCGATGCCGGCAGTGAGCCCCATCTGCAAGCCGCCGCCGAGCAGGGCGGTGCGGTACAAATGCCGCAATTCGCTCAGCGAAAACTCGATCCCAAGGGTGAACATGAGCAGGATCACCCCGATTTCAGACAGGCTGGCAATGACCGGGCTGCCCTTGCCCATGCCGGTGAGCCACCACAGTCCGAAGTTTCCCAGCAGCACGCCGCTCAACAAATAACCGACCAGCAGGCTCTGGCGGAATCTCAGCAACAACAACGACACGAGCACGGCCGAGGCCAGCGCCAAGGTTAATACCGCGAACAACGGCGAGACATTCGCCGCCGCCACCGCATGAATCCCGCAAGCGCCACACATCATCACCAGCATCACTGGAATCACCGCCTGATCAAAGCAAAATATTCCACACTGCGGCCGTCATTGTTGGCGCAGCAGTGCGAGCTTGACCAATTTTCCCGCTTGTTTGCGGATCTGCACGATCTGTTCCTTGGTCGGTTGTTTGCCCTTCTCAATGACCATCTCGTTGCGCAAGCCCGAGAGAATGTCGCGCATTTCAAGGTAATTGGGACGCTCGGAAATGCGTGGCTCCAAGCTCGCCACCGACTCGGTATAATAGTCCGCGATGTCTTCACGCATGATCTTGCTCGCCCGCTCTTCGGAAAATTGTTTGTCCACCGCCGCCACCGCCACCTCCAGTGCCCGGATCCATCCGCCCAGCGATATCAGATGCGCCAGATCCGCATCCTTCAAGGTCACCAACTCAATCTCCACATCCCGCTGGGTTGCCCTGAGCTCCGCCTTCAATTGCTCGACCATGCCCTTCTTCGCGCTATCTAGCAAACCAGCCGCATGCCGGTTGACGCGGGCACCGGCCCCCAGCGCCTTGCCGTAGCGGGTCAGGTCCTTGGCGAGGTCCTCGACTTTTTCCATCTGCCCGGCCTGCACCACCAAGAAGCCATCCGCAATCAAAAACCCCAACTCGATGGCCAGATCGGCCCGGTCCAGCGGCATCCGTGCCGGCATTTTGCGTTCCACATCGGCCATTGGGATAGGCATCAAAAACTGCAAGGTATCAAACAACTTGGCAATCGAAGGCGCGGTGAATTCATTGACGGCCAACTCTTCCAGGCGGTGTGGATCATCTAGCAAATCATCGGGAATCTCGGCCTTGGCATTATCGGGTTTGGCTACGGGCACGGGAATTTCCACCGGCACGGGCATTTCCACAAGCACGGGGGTTTCCACGGACTTGGCGACCGCACTCTCCTGGGCTGCGGACACCGATAACGCCAGCATCGCCATAACTCCGGTTAATCCAACAGCGGTTCGTTTCACGGCGCTATTGTGCCACCGCCTGACCTGCTTCGCAACCGCCAAATTCATCCCAGCGCCCGAAACCGCAGTCAATGCCCTCGCGTATGGACCCGCCATGGGCACGCCGGCACATGGCGGCGCTCCTCAAAGACGGGCGAACTCCTGAAACGGCGCTGCCAGCGGCGGCCAACTATAATGATTTATTCTATGCGTATTCTGTAAACATAAATACGTAACTAATTCAT
>JBILFE010000223.1:0-6020 GCA_044351705.1 Luteolibacter sp.
CACCGCTGGGCCGGTGATCTGGCCGCTTCCATCGTCCGCGTCACCGCCGCCAACCTCGGCCGCCGTCTCAAAACCGGCAATGTCCGCACCTATCCATGGCCGCGCGACGAGGATATCAGCGATCAGGTCACCCTCGATATCCGCCAACTCCATGGCGGGGCCGACGGCTTCGCCGTGATCGAGGCCGGTTGGCGGGTCTATGCCCTGCCCGACCGCCGGCTCAAGGCGTCCCGCACCTTTGTCGCCCGCGAGCAGCTTGCCGCCGATGGTTATCAAGCGATGGTCGCCGCACAGTCGCGCTTGTTAGCCCGCCTCGCAGATGACATCGCCGCAGGCATGCGCTAGGCATCAAAGGCGCAACAAATCGGGCTTGCGGGGTATTTCCAGACCGTGGTTTGCCGGTGAGACGCGCCACGCATCCAGCCGGCGCCGGATCATTCAATCGTCCGATGTTCATGTATTCCCTATAGATTTGGTGGAGTAGAGTGCGGTCTGCTTCCTGTAAATCAAGGGCGCGTTCATGAGCAGGGTGTCTAGCAGGTCTGGTGCGCCGCGCCGGACACGCTCCACCACTGCGCCTTCCATAAGCATAGGGATTCCGTCCGAGAGGAGTTCTGCCAGTGGGATCCGCTGTTTGGCAGATGCCATCTCACGGTGTTTCCGTGCGCAGGACTCGGTAGAAACGGCGGGGCAATCCTGATGTTGCATCTTGAAAGGTAAGCGGTTGATCCGCAGTGATGGATGGAAAAGCCAAGCCTGACAAGTCTCTGCGCCAATCTTCGCAGTTGTCGGAGTATTCGATTTGATAGTCGAAGCCCTTCTGGCCGGACCAAGTGAGGGTGGTGGAGTTAACCGCGCGCGTCAGTGAACTGAGTTGGAATGGCTCGATGCCTAGGGGAGCGCTGCGCACCACGACGTCGGCAATCAGCATCCAGTTGTCGCCATGGCCCGAGGGGGTTGTCGAGTCGAGTTGCCATTCGTAGGCGAGCAAGCCGAGGTTGATGGTGTTGGTGGTGGCAGTGAAGGGGGCGTTGGCAAACAGGGGGATGCCATCCAGATCCGCACTCCAGCGGTTGGTTGGCAAGTTGATCACAAAGCTCAACAAATGAAGGTCTCCGCGCGCAAACCCCTCGCCGGTGTCATGGTCTAATATGCCGTCCCCTCGCCAGATCCCGTATGTGTCGAGTCGATTATCGAAGCGGATCCCGGCCAAGTAGCCACCGCTGCTATTGTAAATGCTCACAAAAAAGCTATCGCGGGCACTGGTGGTGACGGAGTCTTGGATTCCCACCAGCGTCTCGACGCGGACTAAAGGCAAGTCGCCAACTTGTGGTGAATAGTTGATCGGCTTGGCGACAACGACCAGGGTGGCACTGGGCTGATTGAAGCCGAGGAAGGCGGTCTTGCCAAGGCCGCCGCCTGCGATGGCATCCTGGTCGATCCCGTGGACCCCGTAACCCTTGCTGTTACCGAGCCAGCCTTCGGTATCCACCCATTTGTCATCGCCACTGATGAAGTTCTCGAACTCGGTGCTGTATAACACGCCAGCCCCGGCGGGTAATACCGCCAGGGTGACACAGGTGATTATGTTAGATAAAACGTGGAGCTGCTGCATGTGAATCATTTGAGTGCCGCCGCGTCGGCCAGGGGTTCGTGGTAGGTGTCGCGGTCACCGCTGAACCCTCCGCGCCAGCGGTTGGTGGTTGCATCCAGCCAGGGTTCCACCGGTGCCTGCGGTGTCGCCAGCGTCAGCAAGGCCGTGCGTACGGCGGCCGGTGTGGCCGTTAGATGCCCGGCAAGATAGAGCGCCGCGCAACCGACCACATGTGGGGCGGCCATGCTGGTGCCTGACATGGTGGCGTAGCCGCCATTCTTGTAGGTCGAGTAAATCGTCACGCCTGGCGCGGCGATATCCACCACCGCTCCGTAGTTGCTGAATGTGGCAAAGCTATCGTCCGCACCGTAGTAGGTTGCCAGGCCGTCGGCTCCGCAGTCACCATCCTCGTCGGCCATGGCCGAGACGGTAATCACGCTGGGATGATTGGCGGGGCTGAAGGTGGCCGCGTCCGCCGCGTTATTGCCGGCGGCCACCACATAGGTGACTCCGGCACTCACCGACTTGGTGATGGCGCTATTGAGGGTGGTGCTGGTGGAGGTGAAGCCAAGACTCATGTTAGCCACTTTGATACCCTTGAGTTTGGCGTTCTTGGTCACCCAGTTAACGCCGGAAATCACGGCGGAAAGTGTGCCACTGCCCGTGCTGTTGAGAACCTTCACGGCGAACAGCTTGGCGTTGGGGGCCACACCACGCACGCCCAGTCCGTTGATTTTGGCAGCGGCAATGCCAGCCACATGTGAGCCGTGGCCGTTGTCATCGTTTGCGGAAGTGATGCCCGTTACATACGAGATGCCGCCCGCCACATAGAGGTCGGGATGGGTCAGACAGATGCCGGTGTCAATGATGGCAACACCAACCGCCGAGGCATCGGTGCGTGGGTTCAGTTCGGCATCGATACGGTCCACGCCGGTTGGCACCAAGTCACCTGTGCTGGTGACGATGGCGGCGCTGATGGTACCGGCCGTGACCACATGACCGAGAATGTTCACTTGGCAGTCGGGTTCCACGACCAGCACCCGGCGGTCGCGCCGCAAGGCCCGCACTTGATCGGCCGAAAGAGCCCCGGCAAAGCCTTGCACTGCGGTGTCGTAGACATGTTCGGCGCGTGCGCCGTGCATAGCCGCCATGCCCTGTGGATCGTGTCCAGCTTGCAGCATGACGATATATCTGCCAGGAATGACCTGCGCGGAAGCGGGGCTAATCCAAGCCGCGAGCGCGGCGCTGATGGTGATGAAGCGTTTGATTGTCATAGTGGGGTGTTGTTTCATAGCGATTACCAAAGGGGTAGACGCACCACTTGCGCGGGTGGTTACATTTAATTCAGATTTTTTCGTTCACGGCGTGGGTTCAAGGAGGTCGAACAAGTTGCTTGTAGTGCGGGTCGCCGGCACGGTGCGCTCCGTAGCGGCGGGCGTGGGTTCCACGGCTGCGGGCAATGTAAGCTCAGGATCCGCAGCCACGCCGCCGGTTGAATCTATCAAGTTGGCCTCAAGCCGGGCGAGGGTGTCCTGCCACCAGATTTGCCGGTTCACCTCTTGGTCCTCAACGAGCGCCTGTTGCGTGGGATCAAGAACCTGGTGAATTTCATCCTGGGCGGCGAGCGAGGCTGCCACTGCGGTCGTGGAGCCGCCAACGAGCATGACCGGATCGTATCCCGGCGAGGAACGAACCAGCACGGGAAACATTTTGTCGCGTTGCGTTGCGGTGAGTTCAAGCTCGGCTGTGAGTCGCTCCAGACTCGTACGGGCGGCGCGCTCCACTGCGGCGGCGCGACCGCGCCAGGCGCTGTGCTGCGTGGGCGGCAAGGTGGCCAGCCAGGGCTCGGGGAGCTCAACCCGCAAGACAGCGGGCCGGCGGGCGGCTTGGCCATGCCGGCCCGGGCCGCTGGTATTTGCCGATACTTGCGGCGGGCGGTTATGAATGACCCGGGGGGTGTCAGCACTCGGTCGGGTGGTCGCACGGGTGTCGCCGGGCACATTGCGCATGGCGACCGAGGCGGCCATGGTCGCCGCTATAATTAGCGTCGTAAAGCCAAGAATGAAACTGGAACGGTTCATCAATTCTCCCCGCTATTGATTGATCGACTCATGGCAAGCATCGGAGGGCTATGGCATCAAGAGCTTCCGGAATATGTGGAGTGCCTGGATGCGGGTTCGGGGCCGGACATGGGTGCGGGACTCGTATTCCCTAACACTAACATCCAGCCCCTTGCTCAGACCACTATTATTTGGCATTGGGACCGCCGCCTGTGTCGACCGGGCAGGTTTTATCGCGGACTTGGTCGCATTGTTGCACCGCAGCAAGGAATTCTGCGAGTGTGACCAGACCGTCGCCATCGGCATCGATCCGGGCGAAGATTGTCTCCACCAATGCCTCATCCTTGCTGACCATGCCAGGCAGTTCGGCGAACTCGATATAAGAGAGTGCCCCGTCCAGGTCGGTATCGGCCGCCACGAAGCGGGTGGAACGGCATTCATCGATCATATCGCGCAGCCGGAGCTTGGCCTGATCGCGTTCCTGATCGCTGATCTTGCTGTCGCCATTGGTATCCCAGTCCGGACGAAGTCCCTTGCGGATTTGGTCGCGTGCCTGAACCATGGCCTGCTGTTCTTCCGTGCCGATCACGCCGTCACCATTGACGTCGTATTGGGCGAGGTATGCTGGCAGGCAGGTGCCGGTGCCGAAGCGCTTTTGTTGTTGTTGTGCGAACACTGACGGGGAGAAGCAGAGGGCGCAGATGATAAGCCAATTGATTTTCATTTTTTTATTCTTCCTTGATTTGTTGTTGTTTCTTGATTTCCGGGGCAGGGCGATTTCCGTCCTTCATTGGAGCTGACGGCCCGGCGATGTCAGCGGTTACAACTAATTTAAAAATCGGCACCGGTCACGGTTTGGGTTCGAGGATGTCAAACAAGTTGCCTATGGCGCGGGCTGCCGGAGCGACCCGCTCTTCGGTGGCGGGCGTGGGTTCGACGGCTGCGGGCGCAGTAACCGCAGGAGTTGCGGCAACACCACCGGTGGATTCTATCAAATTGGCTTCAAGCCGTGAGAGGGTGTCCTGCCACCAGAGTTGGCAGTTCACCTCCTGGTCCTCAACGAGAGCCTGTTGCGCAGGGTCGAGAACCTGGTGAATTTCCTCCTGGGCGGCGAGCGAGGCTACCGCTGCGGTCGTGGATCCGCCAACGCGCATGACGGGATCATATCCCGGCGCGGAACAAACCAGCACGGGAAACATCTTGTCGCGTTGCGCGGTATTGAGTTCAAGGTCAGTGGTGAGGCGCTCCAGACTCGCGCGGGCGGCGCATTCCACTGCGGCGGCGCGACTGCGCCAGGCGCTGTGCTGCGCGATCGGCAAGGTGGCCAACCAAGGCTCGGGGAGATCTACCCGCAAGATTGCGGCCTGGTGGGTAGTCTGGCCGCGTTGCCGGCTCATGGTTGCCGCATTTGCCGGTGCGTGCGGCGGACGACTATGAGTGCTCCGGGGCGTGCCAGCACCGGGACGGGTGGCGGCAAGGTCGGTGCCAGGATCATTGCGCATGGTGATAGAGGCGGCCAAAGTCGCCGCAATAACCAGCAGCGCAAAGCCACGAATAAAAGTGTAGCGGTTCATCAATTCTAGCTGCTAGTGATTGATAGACTCATGCATCAGGTGGGCACGCTGGAGTCAATATCATCCGGAATATGTGGAGTGCCTGGATACGGTTTTGGGGCCGGACATTGGTGCGGGACTCGTATTCCCTAACACTAACATCCAGCCCCCTTGAGCAGACCGCTGTTATTTGGGGCCATTGGGGCCACCTGGGCCGGCCGGGCAGGTTCCGTCGCGGACTTGGTCGCATTGTTGCACCGCAGCGAGGAATTCTTCGAGTGTGACCAATTCATCGCCATCGGCATCGAGTTTGGCGAAGATTTGCTCCACCAATGCCACATCCTTGTTGACCATGCCAGGCAGCAAGACGAACTCCTCATAGGAGAGTGCGCCGTCCAGGTCGGTATCGGCCGCCACGAAGCGGGTGGAACGGCATTCATCGATCATATCGCGCAGCCGGAGCCGGGCCTGATCGCGTTCCTGATCGCTGACCTTGCCGTCGCCATTGGTATCCCAGTCCGCACGGAGTCCCTTACGGATTTGGTCGCGTGCCTGGACCATGACCTGCTGTTCTTCCGTGCCGATGACGCCGTCACCATTGACGTCGTATTGGGCAAGGTATGCTGGCAGGCAGGTGCCGGTGCCGAAGCGCTTTTGTTGTTGCTGTGCAAACACAGACGGGGAGAAGCAGAGGGCGCAGATAATAAGCCAATTGATTTGCATTTTTTTGTTCTTTCTTGATTTGTTGATATTCCTTGATTTCCGGGGCAGGGATGATTTCCGCCCTTCATTGGGACCGACGGACCGGCGCTG
>JBILFE010000326.1:0-4925 GCA_044351705.1 Luteolibacter sp.
TCTCCCTGGTGACGCAGGCTCTTGACAAGGTGGGCTCGGGTTTTGGTGTGGCGCGGGTGCCGGCGGCCCTCGACTTTGTCGCGGGCACCATCGGCAAAATGACCGAGGGCACGCGGCAGGTGGTCATGCTCACTGACTTCCAGCGCTTGAGCTTCCCGGCCGGCGAGGACAAAGCCATCGGCCATGCCATCGGCCGCCTCAAGCAACTTCCGGTTCCGCCTAACATCACCCTCTGGGATGTGGGCGTGGAGGTGAAGGAAAACATCGCCGTCGAGTCGTTGGACTTTTCCAAACTCATGGTCGGCGTCGGCCAGAAAGTCCAGATCCGCGCCAACCTCCGCAACTACGGTCAGACGGCCCGCACCGACTTGCGGGTGACGATGAAAGTGGATGGCAGGGACAAGGTGACCTCGCAGGTGATCCTGGGAGCCAAGGCCCAGAGCCAGGTGCTCTTCACCCATGTGTTTGACACGCCCGGCTCGCACGTCGTGGAGATCGAAACCGAGAATGATGCCGTCATGGCCGACAACAGCTTTTTGGCCAGCATCGCGGTGCGCGACAAGCTGGCCGTGTTGCTGGTGGACGGCGCGCCCGGTGCCACGCCGGATGATTTGAAAGGTGAAACCGGTTTTGCGCAAATCGCGCTGTCACCGTTTGCGGCGGGCAAAGTCGAACAAGCCGACCTGATCCAGGCCACGGTGGTGCCGGTGGCCGGCCTAAGCGCCAAAAACATCACCGAGTCCGCCGTGGTGGTCCTCGCCAATGTGGATAAAATCGGCGACGAAGCACTCAAGGCGCTCGATCTTTTTGTGCACGAGGGTGGGGGATTGCTGGTGTTCACCGGCGACCGCACCGACCCGGCCTGGTGGAATGGGCCGTTTGCCAAACTCGCACCGCTGCCGCTTGGCTCGCTTGCCGGCGAGGCCAAAGAGGGCGCCCCCACCATGGGCCTAACCAGCCAGCGCTTCGATAACCCAGCCCTCGAAATTTTCAATGACCCGCAGAACGGCACTCTCGCAGACGTGGCCGTCAAAGCCTGGTTCCGCCTCAAGCCGCCGGAACGCAGCGGCGGACCTGACGACCCGGCGGTGCTGGCACGCCTCGATAGCGGCGATCCGTTTCTAGCGGAAAAACCCTGCGGCGAGGGGCACGTCATCGCCTGTGCCACCGCGCTCGATGCGGACTGGAGCAACCTGCCGGCCCGCCCGTCCTATCTGCCCTTGATCCAACGTCTGTGCGTTTACCTGGCATCCAACATCTATCCGCGCCGCAACCTGCAAGTCGGCGAACAACTCGTTAGCTTTGTGCCAGTCGCCAGCGCCGGCAAGAAAGCCGTGCTCACTCTGCCGGACACCAGCACGGTGGAAGTGGCGGTGGTCAAGAAAGGCGAGCGCGGGGTGGTCGAATACCCGCAGACCCGGCGGCCCGGGCTGTACACGCTCCAGGCGGCCGGCGGCAGCCCCATCCACTATGTGGTCAACGCCGAGCGCAGCGAGAGTGACCTCACCCGACTTTCCGACGCGGAGATCAAGGCGCTGGCCAAGACCCATGGCTTGCAATTGGTCCACAGCGCGGCGGAATTCAAGGCGCTCGACAAGGTCCAACGCTACGGCCATGAGCTGTGGAAATGGGCGCTGCTGCTGCTGCTGGTGCTGCTCTTTGGAGAACTGATCTTGCAACAAAAATTCGCCCGCGGAGGGGGTAAATCATGAACCGCGAAACCGTCACGACGACTCTGCATTGGCTCGGCGATTGGCCGTGGTATGTCGGCCTAACTGCCGCACTGGCCCTGGCTCTCGCCGCCTGGCTGCTGTATCGCCGCGAGGCGGCGGCCATGCGCCCGGCCTTTCGCGTGGTGCTGCCTGTCCTGCGCGCGCTGGCCGTTTTCCTCATCGTGGTTTTGTTAGGCGGGCCGGTGCTGCATCACCGCAAGGTCATCGGCGAACTCGCGCGCCTCATCATTTTGTTGGATGGGTCGCAAAGCATGCAACTTGCCGACCCCGGCATGGATGCCGGGCGCAAAATCCAGATTCTCGAGCGCCTCGGCATGTTGGATCCCGGTGCGGTCAACCTCGATCAACCGCAGGCGTCCGCCGCCCTCGCCGAAGCGAGAAACCTGGCTGAAGGGGTCAAGTCGATTGACGCGCCAAGCGCCGAGGCATCGAAACGCCTGGCCGCAGACTTTGCCGCGCTGGTGGCCAAGGCCGCCGGGCTGCTTGCCAAATCCAGCAAGTCGGCTGACCAACTCGCCCGCTTCCGCACCGAACTCGCCACCCCCGCCACCGAACTCGCCGGCCGCGAGATCAAGTCGGTCGATGACGGCAATCGCGCCACCCAGGATCTGGCCAAACTCGCCGAGGCCGCCGCACGCTGGTCGAGCGCCATCACCGAGTCGTTCCAAGAGGCCATCAGCGCCGAAAGTGCCAACCCCGCCGTCAAAAATGCCATCGCCAAGTTCGACGCCCTGCCCCGCTGGCAACGGGTCCAGGCACTTTTGTTAGGCGGCAAGCCGGAGCAACGCCTGCTGCCCAAACTGGCTGACAAGTTCGACCTGCAACTCGCCACCATCAACAACGGTGAAGTCAAAAGCCTGTGGCAAGCCGGTGCCAATGACTCGCCCTTGCCGGAGCTGCTGCCGAAGCCCGAGGGCACTGTCACCAATCTAACCAAAGGTCTCGAATATGCCGCCAGCCGCGAGCAAAAAACCGGCAAGGGTGCCGTCATTCTCATCACCGATGGCCAGCACAACGCGGGCGATTCACCGCTCGCCGCCGCCAAAGTTTTGGCCGGTAAGAAAATGCCCGTGTTCACGCTGGGCACCGGCAGCCATCTGCCGCCCCGTGACATCGCCATCCTCCGCGTCAATGTGCCCGACAGCGTGTTCCACGAAGATGTGGTGCGCGGGGACGTCATGCTCAAGGAGGAAGTTGTCGCCGGCCTGCCCTATACTCTCAGCATCAAGGATGGAGACAAGGTCGTGTTCGAAAAACAACTCACCACCGAGGCCAAAACCCACCGCAGCGTGCCCTTCGACTTTCCGGTCAAGGACTTGGCCGGCACCCGCATCAAGGCCATGCCAGCCGGCGTCGAAGCCCTCAGCGTGCCCATCGATCTGAAAGTGAGCCTCACCCCGCTCGATGCCGAACAGGAATTATCTAACAATGATGCCAGCCTCCGTTTCCGCGCCGTCACCCACAAGCGCAAAATCCTGCTCGTCGACGGCCGTTCGCGCTGGGAAATTCGCTATTTGAAAAACCTTTATCAGCGTGACGAAAAATGGGAGGTCAGTGCGGCCATCGTCGGCATGCAAGCCGATGCGGGGTTCCTCCGCGGCGACAAGGAGGGGAGTTTCCCCGCGGACAAGGCCCAACTCGATACCTATGACTTGATTGTTTTCGGTGAGGTTCACAAGGCCATGCTCAAACCCGAGGAAATCCGCTGGCTGGCCGACTTCGTCGGCAAACGCGGCGGCGCGATTGTGTTCATCGACGGTGCCCGCGGCCACTTGCGCGAGTACGCCGATACCCCGCTGGGGCCTCTGCTGCCCGTCGACTATGCCAATGTCAAGGCCCCCACCGGCCTCAAAACGCTGCGCCTGACGGGCCGGGCCGCCACGCTGGCTCCTTTTGCCTTGAGCCCGGAAATGGCCGACAATGCCGAAGTCTGGGCGAAACTGCCGCTGCCCCGCTCGGTCGTCGCCGTCCAACCCTTGCCCGGCGCGGAAGTTCTCATCGAGGCCGATGCCGTCGGCGGGCCGGTGCCGCTGGCGATCCTGCGGCCGTTCGGGGCGGGCAAGGTTTACTATCACGCGTTCGACGACTCCTGGCGCTGGCGCTATGAAGTGGCCGACAAACATCACGTCAAGTTCTGGAACCAGATCGCGAGCTTCATCACCGAGGAACCTTTTGCCGTCCGTGACAAGCACGTCTCGTTGGATGCCGGCAAGCTCACTTACGAACCCGGTGAACAGGCCGCCATCCGTGTCCGCCTGCGCAGCGGCGAAGGCAAACCCGTAACCGATGCCACCGTCACCGCCGTGCTCTCATCCGATGGCAAGCGCGTCGCCAGCATAGCCCTCACTCCCACCGAGGGCGGCCTGTACCGTGGCCTGAGCGCCGCCCTCGAACCCGGCAATTACGAAGTCACCATCGAGAGCGCGATCGTGCCCGAGGGCCAGATCAAGGTGCGCACCGAGTTCAAGGTCGAGGCCCAACAGAAAATCGAACGCACCCTGCTCAGCGTCAATGAGGACCTGCTGCGCCAAATCTCGCTCACCAGCGGCGGGCAGTATTTCCGCGAGGAACAAACCGACCCGTTGATTAAATTGTTGGAACCCATGACTGCGGGCAACATTCAGGAGAGTGAGACTCCTTTGTTAGAAAGCAAGGCATGGTTCGGGCTGCTGGTGTTGTTGCTCACCCTTGAATGGCTGATCCGCAAACGCGTCGGCATGCTTTGACAGGTTGTGATTCCTCCACCACATCGTCTCATGCCATGAATCAAGCTCCCATCATGAATGTCCAAGTGTCCGGTTTTCTTCAACAGGGCAACGGGCAGCCTGCCCGGTTTCTCCGCCTGCGCCCAGCCCTAACCAGCGACCACGCAGGGACGACTGTAGCGGCGCTCTATGAGCGTCGTGCCAAGGGCACGCGCAACGCCTCTGCCAGCGACGGTCACAGACCGCCGCAATCCCACGCAGGGACGCCTGTAGCGGCGCTCTATGAGCGTCGTGCCAAGGGCACGCGCAACGCCTCTGCCAGCGACGGTCACAGACCGCCGCAATCCCACGCAGGGACGCCTGTAGCGGCGCTCTATGAGCGTCGTGCCAAGGGCACGCGCAACGCCTCTGCCAGCGACGGTCACAGACCGCCGCAATCCCACGCAGGGACGCCTGTAGCGGCGCTCTATGAGCGTCGTGCCAAGGG
>JBILFE010000224.1:0-6006 GCA_044351705.1 Luteolibacter sp.
TGTCTTCCGCATGCAAGCCGGCGCGTTGGATGACTTTTTCAGCGGCCTCCTTCATGCGCGTCACGGCATGCTTGAAGACTTCCTTGCCCTGCATTTTGAGGGTGAAGAGATGGTCATTGACGTTGCTGGCGGTGATCGGGCAGGCGGTGCCGCCACCGGGGACCTTGAGCAAATGAGTTAGACTGCCATCGGTGCCCATCTCGGTGGCCAGAATGGCCCCTTCATCCGCAGCGGCGACCCGCAACACGGCGGCACCCGCTCCATCGCCAAACAACACGCAGGTGTCGCGATCCTCCCAGTTGGTGATAGATGAGAGCTTTTCCGCACCAATGATGATGGCATTTTTAAACGCACCCGAGGCAATCAGACGTTTGGCGATTTTCATCGCGTAAAGAAAACCCGAACACGCCGCGGAAATATCGAAGGCGACCGCCCGAGAGGCGCCCAGGTTCTGTTGGATATAGCAGGCCGTGGCCGGCGTGGGAGTGTCCGGGGTGATGGTGGCCACGATGATGAGCTCCAAATCCTCGGCGGCCAGTCCGGCCTGTTCCAGGGCATGGCGCGCGGCATGGGTGGCCATGTGGGAGGTGGATTCATCGGCGGCGGCGATCCGGCGTTCCTTGATGCCGGTGCGGCTGATGATCCACTCATCGCTAGTGTCCACCATCAGCGCCAACTCGGCATTAGTGAGAATTTTTTCAGGCACGTAACTACCGGTACCTGCAATACAGACGGGAAAATTGATCATCATTTCACTCATGCGCCGGAACACTGAAATGCCAAAGCCGCTCTCACAAGCGCGAAGTGAATTAAACCACCAGCAATTTTCATAATCCCATCACCACAGGATGATGAATGGCTGCCAGCGCCTCCTCAATCCGCGGATTGACGCGATGCTGCACGGTTTCGATGCCCACCCGGATGGCGTTGCGCACCGCCAGGGCGGACGAGGATCCGTGCGCGATGATCACCACCCCGTTCACCCCGAGCAAGGGACTGCCACCGTAGGTTTCATAACTGCTCTTTTCCTTGAGGGCGGTGAAGGCGCCTTTGGCGATCAAGGCTCCCAGCATCCGCAGCGGACTGGCGATGATCTCCGCTTTGAGCCACTTGGAAACCGCTTTCGCCGTGGATTCAACGGTTTTGAGCATGACATTGCCGGTAAATCCGTCGCAGAGGACGACATCGAGCTCGGTCTCGAAGAGGTCGGTGCCCTCGACGTTGCCAATGAAATGGATGCCTGGGGTTTGTTTGAGTAGGCGGAAGGTTTCCTTGGTGAAGGCAGTGCCCTTTTCGTCTTCCTCGCCGTTGGACATGAGGCCCACCCGCGGCGCGGCAACCCCCAGCACGTGGCGCGCAAAGGCCGTCCCCATCACCGCGTAAGCGACGAGATGCTCCGGCTTGGCCTCGGGATTGGCACCGGCATCCAGGATGCTGCACAAGCCGTACTCGTTAGGAATGGCCGTTGAAATGCCGGCCCGGTCCACCCCCTTGAGGGTGCGCAGCTTCAAGGTGGCGGAGGCCACCACAGCGCCGGTGTTACCGGCGGAAACAAACGCGTCGGCGTGGCCGTCCTTCACCAGATTCATCGCCACATTGATCGATGAAAACTTTTTGCGCCGCACGGTTTTCGCGCCGGGCTCGGACATGCCGATGACTTCCGGGGCATGCACCAGACTCACCCGGCTATCCCTCAGATCCAATCCCTGCCTGTCACATTCCTCCCGCAGCACCGCCTCGTCACCCACCAAAAACAAATGCTTGAGCTTGGGATAGAGGCGCAATGCGTCGATGGCTCCACCTATGTTGATCGAAGGGGCGTGATCCCCTCCCATGGCGTCCAAGGCTAGTTTCATACAAATGGAACAATGCTATAGGGGTGAAATCCAACCGCACATGCCCCGCCCTAGAAACAGCTAGGCGTGGCTATGGCTGCATGCACCGGTGAATGCTTCAGAGCGCCTCCACGTCCAGCACTTGGCGGTCGCGGTAGTAGCCACATGAGGGACAGGCAATGTGCGAGGGCACACGACTTCCACACTCGGAGCAGCTCTTGAAGATGGGTGCACGCCAACGGGTTGCACCTCGGCGCATTTTCTGACGGCTTTTGGATTGGCGGCGCTTTGGAACGGCCATGGTATTTGGTATTGTTTAGGGTTGGTCCTTGAGGTCCTTGAGGGTGTCGAGAGCTGACCATCGGTCGTCGCCCTCGGCGCGGGGCGGAGTCTCTTGCCCACTTTCTGCCGGTTTGTCCACTGCTAAATATCGGGAATCCATTTTACACTCCTGGGCAAGGTCTCCCTGCTCGCATTTCGGGTCGATCGGAAAGTGGATTAAAACCTCCTCGCGCAGGGATTCGGTGACATCCAAGTCGCCCTCGTTACCGATTTCCAAGGAAATGGCCGCATGCTCGACCCAGATGGTCTGGGTGAATGGATGAAGGGTTCGGACGCAGGTGAATTCAAAGGCGGCCGTGAGAGATCCCATCAGCAGCAATTCCGAACCGTAGCGCTGGGCCCACAACTCGTACGCCAGCGGACCAAGCGGCTGCGCATCCCCCGCCGGCAGGTCAAAAACCTCCGCCGCCAGCTCACCCACGAAGCTCTTGCCGTCTTCCGGCAAGCTCGCCAGGTCGATGATCAAACGTTTCTTCATGCGCCGAGCATAACCTGCCAGCTCCCATCCGGCAACCCGCAAATCGCACCCGGATTCTGGCAATGCGTGATTTCCCGCTGGCCAAACGCGATGCTGTCGTTAGGTTGGTCTCCGCCATGCTAATCGATCTCCCCTTGCTCAGCAGAATCTGTGAAGCCCCCGGCGCGCCGGGGGCCGAAAAGGCCATCCGCACCCTCGTTCTCGCCGAACTGAAGGGACTCGTCGATGACGTCAGGGTCGACAACATGGGCAACGTCATCGCCTTGAAAAAAGGCCGCGCCGCCACCCACAAAACCATGGCCGCGGCCCATATGGACGAAATCGGCTTCATCGTCACCCACGTCGATGACAAGGGCTTTGTCCGCTTCAATCCGGTTGGCGGATTCGATCCCAAGACGCTCACCGCCCAGCGCGTCATTATTCACGGTCGCAAGGATGTGTTCGGCGTCATGGGATCCAAACCGATCCACATCATGACCAACGATGAAAAAAACAAGGTGCCCCAGATCAAGGACTATTTCATTGATCTGGGCATGCCCAAAAAGGATGTCGCCAAGCTCGTTGCGGTCGGCGATTTTGTCACCCGCCACTCGCCGCTCATGGAGCTTGGCGAGTGCGTCAACGTCAAATCCCTCGACAACCGGGCGTCGGTTTTCGTTTTGATAGAAACGCTGCGGGAATTGAAAAAATCCAAGCGCAAGCCCGCCTACGATCTTTATGCGGTCTTCACCGTGCAGGAAGAAGTGGGCCTCCGCGGTGCCCAGGCCTCCGCCCTCCAAATCCAACCGGACTTCAGCTTCGGGCTGGACACCACCATTGCCTACGACATCCCCGGTTCCACCCCCCAGGAACGCTGCACCGCCCTCGGTGAAGGCGCCGCCATCAAGCTCATGGATTCCTCTGTCATTTGCGATTACCGCATGATCGAGTTCATGAAGCACGCCGCCAAGCGCCACAATATCAAATGGCAACCGGAAATCCTCGCCGCCGGCGGCACCGATACCGCCAGCCTCCAACGCATGGTCGGCGGCGGCTCCATCGCCGGCGCGGTTTCCATCCCCACCCGCCACATCCATCAAAGCATCGAGTCCTGCCATAAAGCCGACCTCGCCGCCGCCATCCTCCTCCTCGCCGCTTGCGTCTGCGACCTCGACCAACATCAGTGGCAGTTCTAACCCCTCGGCCGCGCCTGCCAGCCGCGCTGATGCCTTCAACCCGAACTCCGAAGTTGAATTCCTGCAATGAGGATTCAAGTGGACCCGCCGCAGCCCGCTATGAAATTTAGGTTTTCCAGACAATCTTGTAATCCAAGGCTTGCGTCCGGGGGCGTATCGGTGCAATCTGCGGCGTCATGACTCACGACCCGGACCAACATGCCTCGCTCGGGGCGATGTATTCGGACTATTTCCTGGATTACGCCAGCTACGTGATTTTGGAACGCGCGGTGCCGCACCTG
Organism: Luteolibacter sp.; assembly: GCA_044351705.1. Taxonomy (GTDB): domain Bacteria; phylum Verrucomicrobiota; class Verrucomicrobiia; order Verrucomicrobiales; family Akkermansiaceae; genus Luteolibacter. The sequence goes on from JBILFE010000224.1 coordinate 4,112, forward strand.
CTCGATGGCCTCAAGCCGGTGCAGCGACGCATCTTGCACTCGCTCGACGAGTTGGATGACGGCCGCTACAACAAGGTGGCCAACGTGGTGGGCAACACCATGAAATACCACCCGCACGGCGATCAATCCATCGGCGACGCGATGGTCCAACTCGGCCAAAAAGACCTGCTCATCGACACCCAGGGCAACTGGGGCAACACCCTCACCGGGGATGGCGCGGCGGCCCCGCGCTACATCGAGGCGCGCCTGACAAAATTTGCGCTGGAAGTGGTGTTCAACCCCAAGACCACCCAGTGGGTGAAGTTTCCTCTGCTGCTGGCCCAAGGCGTCGAAGGCATTGCCGTGGGCCTGGCCTGCAAGATCCTGCCGCACAATTTCAACGAACTCATCGAGGCGTCCATCGCCGTGCTGCGCGGCGATCCCTTCACCCTGCTGCCTGATTTCCCCACCGCCGGCATCATGGATGCCAGCGACTACCGCGATGGCTTGCGCGGTGGCAAAGTGCGTGTTAGGGCACGCATCTCCACCGACAAAAAAGGCCTGCTGCGCATCACCGAAATCCCCTTCGGCACCACCACCGGCGCGCTGATGGACTCCATCGTGGCGGCCGCCGACAAGGGCAAAATCAAGATCGCCAAAATTGAGGACAACACCGCCGCCCATGCCGACATCCTCGTCCATCTGCCACCCGGCGCGGATGCCGAAACCTCGCGTGACGCGCTCTATGCCTTCACCGATTGCGAGCAATCGATTTCGCCCAATGCCTGTGTCATCACCGAAGGCAAACCGCAGGTCCTCGGTGTTTCCGAGATCCTGCGCCGCTGCACCCACCAGACCCGCGAGTTGCTCAAACTCGAACTCGAAATCAAACTCACCGAACTCGCCGAAAAATGGCACTTCTGCTCACTGGAAAAAATCTTCATCGAAAAACGCATCTATCGCGACATCGAGGAATGCGAAACCTGGGACGCCGTGCTCAAGGCCATCGACGACGGCCTCACCCCCTACAAAAACCTCCTCAAACGCGATGTCACCCCCGATGACCTGGTCCGCCTAACCGAAATCAAGATCAAGCGCATCTCCCGCTTCGACGCCTTCAAGGCCGACGAGGAAATCCGCAACCTCGAAAAGGCCATCGACGAAACCACCAAAAACCTGCGCAATCTAACCAAGTTCGCGATCCGCTGGTATGAGGAACTCGGCAAGAAATACGGCGCCGCACGCGAGCGCCGCACCGAGATTGCCTCCTTCGAGCGGGTCGACCGCATGCAGGTGGTGGCCGCCACTGAAACCCTCTATCTCGATGCCAAAAACGGCTTCGCCGGTTACGGCCTCAAGAAGGAAGACCCTATCGAAAAATGCTCCACCATCGATGACCTCATCACCTTCACCCAGGATGGCAAGATGCGGGTGCTCAAAGTCGCCGAAAAAGTCTTTGTCGGCCAGCGCCCGCTGCGCGTGGCGATTTTCCGCAAGGACGAGGACTTGATCTATTCGATGATTTTCCGCGACGGCCGCGACGGGCCCATCCTCGCCAAGCGCTTCACCGTCGGCGGCGTCACCCGCGACAAGGAATACGATCTAACCAAGGGCAAACCCGGCAGCCGGGTCCTCTACTTCGCGGTGCACAAGACCAACGAGGAAAGCTCCGCGCAGATGCTGCTCATCCACCTCAAGTCCGCCCTGCGCATGCGCAACCTCATCCGCCCGTTGCACTTCGCCGAGTTTGGCATCAAGGGCCGCTCCAGCGGCGGCAACCTCGTCACCAAACACGCCATCGAGAAAATCCTCCGCGCCCCCAAGGACTATGATCCCGCCGCCGGCGCGTGAGCCCACCACCACCGTACTGGCCCCCACCGCCCCCCAATTGCCAGTGATTCATACTCACTCCGCAA
>JBILFE010000225.1:0-6002 GCA_044351705.1 Luteolibacter sp.
GGGCATAGGTGCACATCGAGTTGATGAGACCGATGTTAGGACCTTCCGGGGTTTCGATCGGGCAGATGCGGCCGTAGTGCGACGGATGGACGTCACGCACTTCGAAGCCCGCGCGGTCGCGGTTGAGGCCGCCGGGCCCGAGGGCGGAGAGGCGGCGTTTGTGGGTGAGTTCGGCCAGCGGATTGGTCTGGTCCATGAACTGCGAGAGCTGGCTGCGCCCGAAATAGTCTCTAACCACCGCAGACAGCGCCTTGGGATTGATCAGCTTTTGGGGGGTCATGCCCTCGATATTGACATCAAAGAGGGTCATGCGCTCCTTGACCAAACGCTCGGTGCGGGCAAGGCCGACGCGGCATTGGTTGGCGAGGAGTTCACCGACGGCACGGACGCGGCGCGAACCAAGGTGGTCGATATCGTCGATGACGCCATCACCTTTCTTGAGTTTGAGGATGTAGCGAACGGCGGCGAGGAAATCCTCCGGCACCATGATGCGCTGGTTGGAATCGACCTGAATGCCGAGTTTTTGATTGATTTTGTAGCGGCCGACGCGGGTGAGGTCGTATTTCTTCGGATCGAAGAACAGGCGCTTGAGCAGGGCACGGGAGTTGGAGGCGGTGGGCGGGTCGCCGGGGCGCAGCTTGCGGTAAATGTCCTTGAGGGCGGATTCCTCATCACGGGCGGGATCCTTGCGCAGGGATTTGAGCAGGATTTCATCCTCGCGGCCGTCGATGACCTCAACCTGCTTCTGGCCGAGTGCGAGCAACTGGCGGACGATGCCGATGGTGAGCGGCTCATAGGCCTTGGCGACGACCATCTCACCATCGATGACGTCCTCGAAGGGGACCTTGTGACCGAGTTCGCCTTCGTCCATCTTGTCGCTGAGTGTCAGATTCTCAATGGAGTAGAAGTGACTGACGATGTCGCGATCGGTGGGATAGCCCAGCACGCGCAGGAAAGTGGTGGCCAGGAACTTGCGACGGCGGCGGCGGCGGTCGAGATAGACGTAGAGCAAGTCGTTGGTGTCGAATTGGACTTCGAGCCAGGATCCGCGGTCCGGAATGATGCGGAAGGAATGCAGGAGCTTGCCGTTGAGATGTTGGGAAATCTCGAAGCAAATGCCGGGGGAGCGATGGAGTTGGGAGACGATGACGCGCTCGGCGCCATTGATGATGAAGGTGCCGCGGCGGGTCATCATGGGCAGTTCGCCCATATAGACGCGCTCTTTCTTATGGCCGGTTTCATCCTTGAGTTTGAACGTGACGTAGAGCGCGGCACTGTAGCTCTCGCTGTTGCGCAGTGCGTCCAAGGATGTGATCTTCGGATCCTCGATATCATAAGTCACAAAATCGAGCTCGATCGCTTCATCATAACTCTTGATAGGAAAGACTTCGCGAAACACGGCCTGCAAGCCGGCATCGGCGCGCTCGCTGGGGGGCACTTCTTTCTGCAGAAACTCATCGTAGGAACTGCTCTGCACCTCAATGAGGTTCGGCGGTTCAATGACTTCCTCAAATTTCCCGAAATAGAGACGTTCAGCCATGGCGTTTAGTAGTGTTCTTTCTTACAAGTTAAGCCCGAGCCGTGGACGGTCTCAGGCAAGGGTGGTTTCAGACGTTGTGTGTGAATGACGGGATCGGAGCGAAAGCACAGGTATATGTTGAGATCTCGAGCCGGTCTCGGGGGGGATGTCCCAGGGATGAATTGCTCCATCCCTGGGGAAATCCAGTGGAGGGTGTTACTTGAGTTCGACCTTGGCACCTGCCTCGTCGAGCTTCTTCTTGGCGGCCTCACCAGCGTCTTTGCTGACGCCTTCAAGGATCTTCGCCGGAGCGCTCTCGACCAGCTTTTTGGCATCGGCAAGACCCAGGCCGGGGACAACTTCACGCACCACCTTGATGACGGCGATTTTGTTGGCTCCGACGTCTGTCAGCACGACGTCAAATTCAGTCTTTTCTTCGACAGCCTCAGCAGCAACAGCCGGACCCGCCATCATGGCGACCGGTGCGGCGGCGGAGACGCCCCAAGTTTCTTCCAGTTTTTTAACGAGATCGACAGCTTCCAGGACGGTGAGCTTGCCGAGTTCTTCTACGAGTTGTTCGATGTTTGCCATTGTGTATGCTCCTTGTTCGGTATCGTCGCCCCCGGAGCCTCCGGGGATTTCAGTGCGGCAGCCGCCGCTCCGACGAGGAACCATTGGGTATTCAGGCGGTGGCGCGGAGACGCTGCCGCCATCGCTTCAGATTAGTCGTCGGATTCAGCGGCCGGGGCGGCTTCTTCGTCGGGGTTGAATTTGTTTTTGATGACACGGGCGATGCGCGCGGCAGGCTCGTTGATGGTTCCCAGCAATTGGGACAGCACGGCTTCGCGGGACGGAATGTCGGCGATGGCCTTGAGTTTGTCGGCGTCGAGCACGGCGTTGCCGAGGATACCGACGCGCATTTCGGGTTTTTTGAACTCTTTTTCGAAGTTCTTGATGACCTTGGCGGCGGCAAACACTTCGCTCTCACCGGTGACAAAGCCAGTTTGGCCGACCAGTGAGTCGTCGATGTCCGGGAGGCCGGCCTCGGTGAGAACCTTGCGCATGTAGCTGTTTTTAGCCACCACGCAGGAAGCGCCGATGGCGAAGAGACGGTTGCGCAGCTCGCTGAACTGCTTAACCTTGAGGCCGGTGTAATCAATGACGATCAGATAGGGAGAGGCATTGACGCGCTCCAGCAGGCCGGTAATGATGATTTGCTTGTCAGGATTCATGGTCTAGGGCGGGCTGGGGTTAAGCAGTGGCTTTGGTGTAGGTGCTGGCTTCAAGGGGCACCCCGGGCAGCATCGATGCGGCAAGGGTGACACTGCGGACGTAGTTGCCTTTGGCGGCGGCCGGCTTGGCACGCACCACGCCATCAATGAAGGCGCGGCCGTTTTCAAAAAGTTGCTGCGCATCAAAGGTGACCTTGCCGATGGAACCGGAAATATTGCCGTTCTTATCGAGCTTGAAGTCGATGCGCCCGGCTTTGACTTCCCGCACGGCCTTGCTGGTGTCATCGGTGACGGTGCCGGTCTTCGGGTTGGGCATCAACCCGCGGGGGCCGAGGATACGGGCGATTTTGCGGACTTCCGCCATGGCATCGGGGGTGGCAATGGCAGAGTCAAAGTCGGTGAATCCTTCCTGCACGCGTTTGATCAGGTCCTCATAGCCGACGTGTTCGGCGCCGGCCGCGATGGCGGCCTCGGCGGCGGCACCTTGGGCGAAGACGGCGACACGGACATTGCGCCCGGTGCCGTGAGGGAGGGAAACGGAGCCACGAACCATCTGATCGCTCTTGCGGGGATCCACCCCAAGGTGGAACGAAAGGGTGACGGTCGAGGTGAATTTAGGCGCCGGGAATTGCTTCACGGTGCTGATTGCATCATTGAGCGAGTAACTCTTGCCGGGTTCGACGAGAGCCACTGCCTTTTTGTAGCGCTTGCTGCGGTGTTTGGCCATTGTGTTTATTGGTTTGCAGTGCGTTCGGATGCCACCGGATGCGGCACCCTCCTGCTGGTGCCGGACTCCCTGTTAGAAAGCCCGGCGGAGAGTGGGTTACATGCCTTCGATTTCGAGTCCCATCTGGCGGGCGGTGCCTGCCAGGATGCGGGCGGCAGCTTCGGGATCGCGGGTGTTGAGGTCGGGCATTTTGATTTTGACGACGTCCATCAATTGCTCCTTGGTGAGTTTGCCGACCTTGACTTTGTTGGCTTCCTTGGAACCCGAGGCGAGGCCGGCGGCCTTTTTAAGCAAATTGCCTGCGGGGGGCTTCTTGGTGATGAAGGAGAATGACTTGTCCTTGTAAACGGAGATGACCACTGGCAAGACGTCGCCAGCCTGGCTTTGCGTCTCGGCATTGAATTGTTTACAAAACGCCATGATGTTGACGCCGGCTTGGCCGAGGGCAGGACCTACGGGCGGAGACGGATTGGCGGCTCCTGCGGGGATTTGCAGCTTGATTACTTTGACGACTTCCTTGGCCATGATAGTGCGGGGTGGGGTTCAGATTTGAGATTTGAGATTTGAAATTTGAGTGGCCATCAGGCACGCTCGACCTGCCAATATTCAAGTTCAACGGGGGTGCTGCGGCCGAAAATACTAACCGACACGCGCAGTTTGCCACGTTCCGGATCAATTTCCTCGACGATACCGTTCTGACTTTGAAAGGGCCCATCGGCAACCTTGACCGTGTCGCCAACTTCGAAAGTGATGGCCGGGCGGGTGTGTTCCTCGCGCTCCTTGATCTGGGCCAGCATGGCTTCGACCTCGCGCGGACGCATCGGAATGGGCCGGTCCTTGGTCCCGGCAAACCCGATGACCCCTTCCATTTCCTTGATAAAGAACCAGGTTTTCTCGACGAGTTGGTTGTCGGAGCTGATCAGGTTCATGTTGACCAGGATATAACCGGGGAAAAACTTGCGTTTGGTTTCGGTCTTCTTGCCACGCCGGATCTCGGAAACCATCTCGGTGGGCACCAACACCTCGTGAATGTAGTCGGTCATCTCCTCAGCCTCGGCCTGGCGGAGAATCCGGTCACGGACTTTTTGCTCCTGGCAGGAAAGGACCTGTACGACGTACCACTGGTTCTTGGCTGGATTGGATTCTGACATGGTGGATGGCTGACTGAATGAATTGGAGGACGCGCGCCGCAGCATTAGCGCCCGAGATTGGTGAAAAACGAAACAATCAAAACGTGCACGAAGTCCCAGAATTGGACAAATCCTGCCAGCAAGATCACCGCGATCAAGACCACGATGGTGGAATCGGTCAGTTCCTTGTATTTGCGAAAGCCTTTGATCTTGGGATCTGACTCCCACGGCCAACTCGCCTTGCGCAGCTCGCCCTTGACTTCACCCGTGAAACGGGAAATCTGGACGTAATTCCGGATGAACACCACAACACAGACGGCTAACAGTGCATAGACGATTCCAGATGTGATCCAGCTGCCGCCGACTTTAAATAACTCCAGAAACTCCAAGAACTGCATGAATTTGTAACGTTAATCGAAAATTGTGCTGGCACGGCAGGAGGGACTCGAACCCCCAACACTCGGTTTTGGAGACCGATGCTCTACCAATTGAACTACTGCCGTATTGAGGCGACTCAAGGGCATCCCGGTGGGTCCGGGATGCCCGAAGTCAATGAATCAGGAGTTTTGCAAGGACTACAAAACTCCCGCTGAGAGCTTAGTCAAGGATGTCACCCACACGCCCCGCGCCGACGGTGCGTCCGCCTTCGCGGATCGCAAAGCGCATGGTGCGCTCCATGGCGATGGGGGTGATGAGTTCCACTTCGAGTTCGATATTGTCGCCCGGCATGACCATTTCAACGCCTTCGGGAAGCTTGATGCTGCCTGTCACGTCGGTGGTGCGGAAGTAAAACTGGGGACGATAGTTCGAGAAGAAAGGAGTGTGGCGGCCGCCTTCTTCCTTGGACAGCACATAAATTTCAGACTTGAATTTCATGTGGCCCTTTACGGTGCCGGGTTTGGCAATGACCTGACCGCGTTCCACATCGGTTTTCTTGATGCCGCGGAGCAAGAGTCCCAAGTTGTCGCCAGCACGACCTTCGTCGAGCAGCTTGCGGAACATTTCGATGTCGGTGACGGTGGTTTTTTGAGTATCGCGGATACCGACGATTTCCACTTCCTCCATTTTCTTGATGATACCGCGCTCGACGCGTCCGGTGCAGACGGTGCCACGGCCTTCAATCGAGAACACATCTTCCACCGGCATCAGGAAGGTCTTGTCGGTGACGCGGACCGGTTCCGGGATGTAAGAATCCACCGCGTCCATCAGCTTGTAGATGTTTTCCTTTTGCGCCGGGTCGCCTTCCAGCGCCGCCTTTGCTGAACCCATCACAATCGGGATTTCATCGCCCGGGAATTCATAGACCGAAAGCAGGTCGCGGACTTCCATTTCGACGAGTTCGAGCAATTCGGCGTCGTCCACAAGGTCGACTTTGTTCATGAACACCACCAAGG
>JBILFE010000226.1:0-5997 GCA_044351705.1 Luteolibacter sp.
GCACGAAGGCGTTGAAGCGGGTGAAATACGTCTCGTCCCAGGCCGCCAAATCCCATTTGCCGAGACCGTCCAAGGCCGTGCCGCTGGCGGGTTTGCGAAGCCACGGGTGGAGGTACCGGGCGGTGGCCGGCGTGCCCTCATAGAAGCCGAGGCCAAACACGCGCACCAAGTTCATACCGTCGCGTTGCAGGACATTGAGATAACCCAGATAATCCACGCTGGAATTGACCACCACCTCATAGGGTTTGCCAAAGGTGCGCAACACGCAGGGTTGGCCGCGGAACTGGAGGATATACGGGTTCTGCGGGTGGGCACGCAATGATTCCCACGCGCTGGCCATATGGACCGGGAATGCCGCCAATACGACCAAGGCCGCCGCCACCCCGAATTTTGATAGATGTTTCACGGTCGAGTAGGAGTTAGGATTATTGAATGCGCCATCCATGGTTACTCTAGCCAGGATTTCTCCAGATGCAACCGGAGCGTTCACCCCATAAACTCATCAGTGCAATCCGTTCTTTTCTGTGGTTTCTTGGTCCGCTTCACCTCTAACATCCCGCGTTCTTGCGAGGGGTGGCGCACGCTTCCAGCGTGCCGCCTGCCGCATCCTGCGGCAGGCTCTTCTTCTTTATCCACACTCCCACCAGAGCGCTCGCACCTGTAGCGCTAGTAGAGTCCGTCATGCAGAGCGCATTTTAAGTCGTTCGATTTCCGATTGATGATTGTTGATTTTTGAATGCTGATCGGATGTTGGATTCGACACTTCAATCAACAATCAACAATCGGCAATCAAAGGAGCTTCCGAATCACTGGCATTCTGCTTGACGGGCTACACTAGCGAGCCGCCGGCTCGGGTTGGAGACCAATGCGATAAAACATCGCGGGGGGCGGCGGGCCGCTGCCGGCAAAACCAGGAGCATCGTGGAATTCTATCAGACCGGGGCCGGTAACCTGCATCTCGCTGACGCGCTCCCAAGTCTTGAGGTCGGGTGAACGCTCCAGCACATAGGAACCGGCCTGTGTGGCGCTCATGCGGATGATGAAGGCATCCGGCGTGCCCGCCAGCGATGGCGTCGGGGCGAGAGCACCACCGGTGCTCATCGCTGCGGTAGCAGCGCCAGCCAACGCGCTTGTTGCAGCAGACAATGGAGTTGTTGCGACAGCCGTCACGCGCACATTGTCGATCATCAGGTCGATGTTTTTGGTGGTGGCCGACTGGTCGCGGAAGGTGAGGGTGGTGGTGGTGCTGTTAGCCACGAAGGCAAAGCTCTGAGGCGTCCAGCGGATGGGGCCTGCACCCACACCGAAGAGGGTGATGGTTCGTGAGAGCAGGCTGCCGCTGCCGGTGACGCTAAGCGCCAAAGTCTGCGAGTTGGTATTGTAAGACAAGACCCCGACGTCGAATGCCAGCGTGTATCTTTGTCCTGCCGCCGTGGCGAAGGCTTGCGAGAGGACGCCGTTGGGCGTCGATTGCCCACCATTGAAGGTCACCAGTTTGGCGCCATCGGGTGCGGTATCGGGTGCGGCCAACTCGACGAACACGTTGCCGGAAGCAGTCCAGCCGGTGAAATTGGCTTCGAAGCTGCCATTGACCACGGTCCCGGGAATGATTCCATTGACGGATAGGTCCACGGTCGCGATATTGGAATTCAAGCTGCCGTCGCTGGCATGATAGGTGAATGAATCCCCCCCGGTGTAGCCGGCGGTCGGCGTGTAGGTGAATCCGCCGTTGGCATTGAGAGTGAGGCTGCCATGGACCGGGCCGGCATCGAGCACTGCGGTGAGCGGATTGGCCTGGGCATCCGTGTCATTGGCCAGCACACCAACCGCCGCAACCACCAGAGCGACATCCTTGGTGGCCGCATAAGAATCAGCCATGGCCACCGGTGCGGTGTTAGGCACGCTTACCGGCGCGGTGACGCGCACGTTGTCGAGGAGCAGGTCGATGCTGTTGGTCGTGGTGGACTGGTCGCGGAAGGTGAGGGTGGTGGTGGTGCTGTTAGACACGAAGGTGAAGCTCTGGGGAACCCAGCGCGTGGCCCCGCCGCCACTGCCGGTCAGGGTGATGGTTCGGGCCAGCAGGGTGCCGCTACCCGTGACGCTCACCTGCAATACCTGCGAATTGGTATTGAACGCCAAAACTCCGGCGTCGAAAGTCAGCGTGTAGGTTTGTCCCGGCGTGGTGGGGAAGGCTTGTGCGAGCACGCCGTTGGGCTTGGTTTGTCCGGCATTGAACGTCACCAGTTTGATGCCATCGGTCGCGTTGGTGGCAGTAATGGATTGATTCCCGCTAGGCGTCCACCCGGCGTAGTTGGATTCAAAGCTGCCGTTGGCCAGGACCCCGGTCACCACCGGGTTGATGGTCAGCGCCACGCTAGCGATGTTGGAATCCAGGCCGCCGTCGTTGGCATGGTAGGTGAAGGCGTCCGCTCCGGTGTACCCGGCACTCGGCGTGTAGGTGAAGCCGCCGGCAGCGTTCAAGGACAGCGAGCCGTGGCTCGGGCCGACATCGAGCACCGCAGTAAGCGGATTGGCTTCGGCGTCGGTGTCATTGGCCAGCACGCCTGCGGCCGGAATCACCAGCGCGACATCCTGGAAGGTGGAATAGGCGTCGGCAACGGCCACCGGAGCGGTGTTAGGAATGCTGGCAAGGTTGGTGACCCGGACATTGTCGAGGAGCAGGTCGAGGTTGGTCGTCGAGGTGGATTTGTCGCGGAAGGTGAGCATGGTCAATGCGCTGTTAGCCACGAAATTGAACGTCTGCGCCACCCAGCGGGTGCGGCCACCGCCCAAACCGGTGACCGTGATGGATTGGTCGAGCAGGCTGCCCGTGCCGGTGACGGTGACCTGCATTTGTTGGGAATTGGTATTATAGGCCAGGACGCCCACGTCGAAGTTGAGTATGTAGGTTTGGCCGGGGGCCGTGGCGAAGGCTTGCGTGAGCACGCCGTTGGACGGCGCTTGGCCGTCGTTGAACGCCACCAGGCTGGTGCCATCGGTCGCGGCGTAAGGGGCCGCGGACTGGAGTGAGAGGTTGCCGCTGGTGGTCCAGGCGGTGAAGTTGGATTCGAAACTGGGGTTGGCCAGGATCCCGGTAACCACTGCATTGACGGTGATGTCCACGCTTACGATACTGGAATCCAAGCTGCCGTCGTTGGCGTGATAGGTGAAGGAATCCGCACCGGTGAAGCCGGCCGCCGGCGTGTAGGTGAAGCCCCCGTCGGCAACCAAGGTGAGGGTGCCATGGCTCGGTGCGGTATTGACCACCGCGGTGAGCGGGTTGAATTCCGCGTCGCTGTCATTATCCAGAACCCCTGGGGCCGGGACCAGCAGCGGGGCATCCTGGAAGGTTGCAAAGCCATCGGCCACGGCCACCGGCGCGGTGTTGGGACTGGTGGTGATGCGGGTCACGCGCACGTTGTCAAGGAGCAGGTCGATGTCGTTCGTTGTGGCGGATTGGTCCGTGAAGGTGAGGGTGGTCGTTGAATTGTTAGCCACAAAGGTGAAGATCTGGGGCAGCCAGCGAAGGGTGCCGCCACCCAAGCCGTCGATGGTGAGGGTTTGAGTCAGCAGGATGCCGGTGCCGGCAACGGTTATCTGCAAGGACTGGGATTGGGTGTTGAAGGCCAATACCGCGGCATCAAATGTCAGCGCATAGGTCTGCCCGGGGATGGTGGTGAAGGTTTGGGCCAGGATTCCGTTAGGTTCGAGTTCGCCAGCGTTGAAGGCCACGAGTTGGCTGCCGTTGCTCGCCGTATAGGGTGGAGCCGCTTCGATCACTTGATTGCCAGCGCTGACCCATCCTTGGAAGCCGGCTTCAAAACTGCCGTTGACCAATCCCTCGGTAATGACCGTCGCGACCATTTCATCCACATTTTGCAGACCGTTGCCGTCGGTCACCACCAGTTCAATGGGATACTGGCCTGCCGCGAGAGTGACAGTGGCCAGCATCCCGCTGGCGAGTGGCGCGCCGTTGCTTAACCAGGCATAGGAGAGGATCGGGGACGCCCCCGCCACGCTGGCGCTGGCGTCGAGGGTCACGGCCTCAACGCCGTTGTCGTCCTGATCGACGACTTGCTGATCCGGTCCGGCATTGGCGGTGGGGCCGATGCCGGAGCGGGCACTCACTTCGCAACTAGCAGCGGATTCGTTGCCGCTGAGATCGAGCGCGGTCACCACGTAGAAATAGGTGGTGTTGACCACCGTGGCGGTGTCGACATGGCTGGTGATGTCGGCTGGCCGCACCGCGATGCGATGGGCGCTGTCTAGCGGGACCGGTGACGCTTCCGCGCGGTAAACCTGATACGAGGCGAGATCGGAGGCGGTCACCGGATGCCATGACAAGGTGATCGAGTCATCGGCATTGGAGCTTGCGAGCAAGCCGGTGGGAAAGGGCGGGGGAGTGGTGTGTCCCGTGCCGGTCCGGTCGATGCGCAGGGCGACGTCTTGTTGATAGGTCACCGGTACCAGAGTGCGGGTGCCGCCGGCGTGGGTGAAATCCTCCGTGCGCAACACGGCCAGATCGGCGGGCCGGGTCCACACCGCCTGCCACGTTCCTTCCGGCAGTGCCACCACCGGTGCCACGGTGAAGCTCGCGCCGTCGATGATGTTATAGGAAAGCTGAAAGGTGCCCGAGCTTTTGCCGTGATGCCAATAGGCGACGTATTGTTCGCCCGGGGTTGCCATCGCTTGCAAGGTGGCGTCGGCAGGAAGGCCCCCGGTGAGCCAGGCCGCATTGCGGCGCAAGGCCACCAGGTTGAGGTTTGCGGCATAGGTGGCGCTGTTGCGCAACACTCCGCGGTAGGCGCTTCCCAGGGCATTATCGCCGGCTGGGTCGGTGGCGGTGTAAACGCTTTGATGCGCGTCGAGGCCGTCGTAAATGCCGCCTCCGCCGAGCAGGAACATCCAACATTCCAAGCGCGTTTGCAGCGTGCTGGTGTTGTCGGTTTCATCCAGGGCGAGAACCTTGCCGGAGCTGTACTGGTCGCGCAGCAGGGCCTCCGCCCCAGCGATGGGCGTGCCCTCCACCGCCGCCGGGTAGTGCTCGTTGATGGCATCGAAGTCGCTCGACATGGCGGCGGATTGTTGTGGAAAGTTATGGGCCACCAGATGCCGGCTAGGCAAGCCGAGCTCGGCGCTGCGGATGGTTTCCAACATCCGGTTGTGGAAGTCCACCTCCTGCGCATCCTTGACCCCGGGTTCGTTCCAGTACGGCTCGTTCTGAATCTCGTAGTAGATATTGTCGAAGCGGTTCAAGTCACTGACGATGCGCCGCACTGCCGCCTGCTGCGCCGCCAGCAGATTGGCATCGACCGGACGCAGACAGTCGAAGCGGTTGTTAGGACCGAAACCCTGGAGGTTGTTAGCAGGGTGGAAGGGGCTGCCGCGCCATTGGACGTCGTCATAGAAGGTGCAAAATAGCGACAGTTGGACCACGATGCCGCGATCACTGCAAGCTTGCACGAAGGCGTTGAAGCGGGTGAAATACGCCTCGTCCCAGGCCGCCAAATCCCATTTGCCGAGACCGTCCAAGGCCGTGCCGCTGTCGGGTTTGCGAAGCCACGGGTGGAGGTACTGGGCGGTGGCCGGCGTGCCCTCATAGAAGCCGAGGCCAAACACGCGCACCAAGTTCATACCGTCGCGTTGCAGGACATTGAGATAACCCAGATAATCCACGCTGGAATTGACCACCACCTCATAGGGTTTGCCAAAGGTGCGCAACACACAGGGTTGGCCGCGGAACTGGAGGATATACGGGTTCTGCGGGTGGGCACGCAATGGCTCCCACGCGTTGGCGAGGTTGGCCGACAAGGCCGCGAGCAGCGCAAGCGCCGCCAGTCGGATGGTTGTTAGGTATTGCATGGTGGTGGCACGGTCTTTTCATTTGATTGATTTTCCGTTGATCAGGGACATTGCTGAGACTGTAGAGTGAGCGCATTGTTCGAAAATCCTGGGCCAAGAGAGAGTGATATCCTGCCTGAACCGCACCGAGATGAG
>JBILFE010000227.1:0-5995 GCA_044351705.1 Luteolibacter sp.
CGCGGGTGGAATGGCGACTGCGGGGCTGCTAGGCATCAAGTCAGGCACGCGGGGTCCCAACACAATGCGATGTGCCAATTGCTCGGCGAGGGATCCGCGTTCATCGTCGAGCACGACTCTTGCCGCGGCTCGCAGCAGGATGCGATCCTCGTTAGGAAGCTGATCCAGACGGCGGACAAAGATGCCGCGGGGTTTATCCAGAATTTGCCCTTCAATGCCGGATGTGACCATGTTGGTGATTTGATCATGCAGGGAGTTGCGGTAAACTGAGGTGTCCTCGTGGAGAATCACCAAATCCACACTGAGTCCCTTCATATGCCAGTATGAATGGGCCAGAATCAACTGCCTGATGATCTCGATTTTGGCGGTGTCGCTGATGTGGACCACCAGGATCGGCTCATCGCCGGATATGCCGTGGCTCCAGAGCCCGTTTTGGCCGCGCCGGTTACTCAGCAACAAGCTGGGGTTGGCGCGCCGTGCTGGGTCGGCATAGATCATGGCACCCGCCAATCGATCGAAAAGCTGGACTTCCGCATCGGTGGCGTTGAGATGGTGCAAGGTGACCTGACTGTGGGTCCAGGCCAGATCGAAGGCACGCTCGGCCATGCGCGGGCTTTGATATTTTTCGGCCTGCGCCAGCGCCATTTGGCGGCTTTCGCTCACGCCCCATACCAGATTGATGGTGGCGCTGGCCTGGGGTGGCAAAGTCACCGTGCGCCGCAGTGAGATGATCGGATCGAGGACGGAACCGACGGTGTCGGACAATGGCGCACGGCCCTGCATCGCGGCGGGATTGGCAAGCGACCCGCCGCGTCCGATAAATTTGGCGCGATCCGTTTCGCAGGAAAGTTCGCTCTGCTCGCCGTCCTGCTTCATGATGAGATGCAGCAACCACGGCGGGTCTTCATCCTCGGAGCGGGCGCGGCGGGTACACAGAATGGCGGAGGCATTGCGCACGAATTCGGTTTGTACAAACAGATTGCTGAATGCGGGATGCGCCGCATCCGCCGCCGGTTTTTCAAGCACCACTTCCGCGTAGCTGGTTAACTCAATGACCCGCGTCAGCGCGCTCCGATTGGTTAGAGTGATGCGCCGCAATTCCACATCATCCTCCGGAGAAACGCAGATTTCGGTGTGGATTTCCAGGCCGATATGGCGTTGGCGGAACTCGGCGCGCGCCTGCGTGAAGATCGCTTCGTAGTTCTCCGTGGCGCGCAACGTCGGCTGATAGGCTGTCGAGAAAAATTCCCCGGTTGCCAGGTCGCGCACATACACAAAGGTTCCCCAGTGGTCGCGGGTGGCGTCCTCGCGCCAGCGGGTGAGCGCCAGATCGCGCCAGCGGCTGTAGCCGCTGCCGGCACTGCTGATGACGACATGATAGTGGCCATTGGACAACAGGTTGACTTCCGGGACCGAGGCGGTCGGATTGGTGGAGACGCGCATCACGTTATTGCCCTCAAGGGTGGGGGATAATTCCGGGACCAAGTCGTAGGCGACCACGCTTACGGCGGTCTTGAGCACGCGTTCCTGCAACAACAAATCCGCCGCCCTGAGCATCGGACATGCCATGAAACGCCGATGCATCGGCCAATCCAGCAATATGTTAGCCAGTGCCAGCAGGCTCATCCCTTGATGGTGGACCATGAACGAGCGCACCGTGATGCTGGTCTTGTCAGGTGGCAGGCGGCTCGGTGTGTAATCCACCGCCTCGTAAAAGCCGTATATGCCGGAGCGTCCTTCCAGCGCCAGGCGTTGCAGGTTTTCACACGCTTGAGTCGGCGCCACCATCAACGCCATGGCGCTGGCATAGGGTGCCACCACCAGATCCTCGCTCAGCCCCCGTTTCAATCCCATGCCCGGCACCCCAAAGGCCCGGTATTGGTAGTTGAGCTGGATGTCGGTGCGGTTATAGCCGGATTCGGAAACACCCCACGGCACCCCGTGCAGATTGCCATATGTGATTTGTTGTTTTACCGCCGCTTTACAGGTGCTGTCTAACAAAGTGTTCTCATAATTGGGCATGACCAGCAACGGCATCAGATATTCAAACATCGAACCACTCCATGAAACCAGCACCGGTGTGCTGCGCGCGGCGACGAGCAGACGGCCCATTGAGAACCAGTGGCGCTGGGGCACCTGGCCTAACGCGATGGCGACGTAGCTGCACAAGCGTGCCTCGGAGGCGAGCAGATCATAGTAACTGGCATCGGTGCGGTGTTCCGTGACGTTATATCCGATGGCGAACAAATCCCGCGCGCGATCAAACAAACAAGTGAAATCCATCGCTGCGAGTTCATCGCATTGCTTGGCCAGAGTTTCCAAGGTGCACAGGCGCTGCTGCGCGCGCTCGCCGGCATCTGCCAGGCAGCGCGAGAGCTGGGTGATGAAGTCGCCGGCTTGTTGGGCTTGGCGCGAGTCCTGCGGGAGGTCCAGCATGGCCGCGTTGAGCAAGGGGCGGAGTGCCTCTTCGATGGCAGCCAGCGCGCGCAGGGTGGGGGCACGCTCGAGTTGGACCCGGGATAATTCAAGCATGGTGACGACCACCGCTGGCGGGTTGCCATCAGCATGGGCGTTGTGAGGCAGCGGCGCGGGGTGGGCCGCATGCCAACTGTCATAGCTTGGCCATGGCAATTCGAGCCATGGCGCGAGGCACCGCAGATCTTCTAACTGCTCGGTGCAATTGTCCTTCAAGGTTTGCGCCCATGCCTTGCAGTCTGCTGCCTCATGCTCAATCCCGGCCGCCGTCATGGCCGCCATCCGCTGCACCTTGGTGAGTAAATCAAACGCCGCGCGCAGGTTGACGGGGGCGGCTTGCAACGCCGCATCGAGCTCGTTGAGCGCGGGGTTTTCGCGGCAGCACCCCTTGAGAATCCGCACCGTGTCGCGCAGACCGGCCAAAACTTCGGGGCGGAAAATCGCGGCATCCGCCTGTTCCCGCAGTCCCGAGCCGAGTGTCAGAAGGTGTCCGGCAAGGTTGCCGCTATCCACGCTGGAAACGTACAGGGGGAGGAGCGGCTTGAGGGTGCGGGTTTCATACCAATTGTAGAAATGGCCGCGGTAGCGTTCGAGCCGCTGCATCGTGGCGAGGGTGTTGTGCGTGCGCCGGATCAGGCCCTCAACCGTTAGGTAGCCGAAATCATGGGCGGCCAGGTTGGCTAGCAGTGCCATGCCCATATTGGTGGGTGACGTCCGTGACGCTATCAGCGCGGTCGGAACTTCCTGAACATTGTCCGGAGGTAACCAGTTCTCCTCGGCGTTGACGAAGGTCTCAAAAAAATGCCAGGTCTTGCGCGCGGTCATGCGCAGAAAGCCCGTTTGCTCCGCCGTCAAATCCGCAGTCGCCGGCTCGATCGGTTGGCTGATCCACCAGGCGATCCACGGCGCGGCGAGCCAGACGACGAGCAGCAGCAGCGTCCCTGGCAGATAGGCAGCCTGCACGCTGACAAGGTAGATCCCGCTCACCAACGCGATAAAGGGTGCGATCCACATCGAGGCGTAAAAGCTGCGCAGGTCGGGGTGCTTGGTCTGTGCGACTTCACTTGATGTTTGCCATTGGAGCAGGCGTTTGCGGGTCACCAGCAGGCGTAACAGGGTTCTGCCGATGGCGTCCAAGCTGATGAAGACATCATAGGGCAGAAATGCCAGTGTTAGAAATATCAACACGCCCTGCCGGCCGCAGGCCGCCATTTCTATCCGCAGATGCATCGGCCACGGCAAATCGTCCGGCTTGCGCAGCACATGGGTCAATGACGACAACAGGGCCGGCAGCGTGATGATCACAATCACCAGCAGCAAGCCGAGGTTGGCCAGTTGCGGCGCTATCAACCAGGTGCCCAGAATCAAATGCATCAGCCCGACCGGCACCAGGCTGCGCCGCAGGTTGTCGAAAATTTTCCAGCGTGACAGTCCGGACAGCGGATTGGCCATGCGCCGCGGGTCGGAGCCGGGAACCCGCGGCAGCAACCATTGCGTGATCTGCCAATCCCCGCGGATCCAGCGGTGGCGCCGGTCAACGTCCACGTTGTAACGGAACGGATATTCTTCGTAAAACTCCACATCACTGACCAGGCCGGAACGGCCATGACAGGCTTCTAACAAATCGTGGCTGAGGATGGTGTTTTCCGGGAAGCGTCCTTCCATGGCACGCCGGAAGGCATCCACATCGTAAATGCCCTTGCCGATGAAGGAGCCCTCCTGGAACAAATCCTGATAGACGTCGGAAACCGCCTGTGTGTAGGGATCGATGCCCGCTTCGCTGGCAAACAGCCGCACAAACCAGGACCGCCGGGCGCTTGGCAGGCTCACCCCGACGCGCGGCTGCAGGATGCTGTAGCCTTCCGTGACGATGCCCCGGGTGGCATCAAACACGGGGCGGTTGAGCGGATGGGCCATGGTGCCGACCAGTTCCCTGGCGGTATCGCGTGGCAGTTGGGTATCGGTGTCCAGCGTGATGACGTACTTGATGAGGGGGAGAATGTCGATGCTGCCGACAATTTCCGAAAAGCAAGTCATGGCCCCCCCTCGCAACAGGGCGTTGAACTCGGCGAGTTTGCCGCGTTTGCGTTCGTAACCCATCCACAGGCCTTCGCCGGCGTTCCAGCGCCGCGGGCGGTGGAACAAGAAAAACAAATCCTGGGCGGTGGACCCATATTTGGCGTTTAGCATTTCAATGCCGGCCCGCACCTGCTCCAGCAACGCCTGATCTGCCGGCAGCACCTCTGCCGCGGCATCCCGAAAATCCGTTAGCAAGGCGAAGTGAAGGTGGGTGTCGCGATTGGCAAGATAATGAATCTCCAACGTCTCGATGAGATGCTCAATGTCCTGCTTGCTGGCGAGCATCGTGGGGATGACCACCATGGCGCGGCCTTCCGGCGCGATGCCCGCGGCGTAGTCCAACCGCGGTAAGAGCCGCGGCTGCAGCAAGAGCGTGGACAGCCAGTTCATCAATGCCACCGCCAGTTGGCTGGCACATAGCAGAAATACCACGCTGAATAAAATGAGTTGCCAGCCCTGCACATCCAGCGTCCTCGCTTGCTGCATGAAGCCGAGGGTCGCCAGCAGGGTCAGCACGGCGATGCCCCCCGCATACGTCAGCAGCGGAAAACGCTGGATGCCGCGCCTGAGGTGCGTGCACCATGGCCACCGCACTTGCGCCATCCTCTCTAACATAGGCCGGCCGTTGTCTATCAAATAGTAGCCGACGTGGGCGTTGCGGTCGTTGCGGCCACTTTGCTTGAAAGCATCCGCGGCGAGCTTGACGGCCATTTGTGCCACTTTCGTTTCGGTATGGCGGCTATACCTGGCGACGGCCTCGACCACGTGGCGGTAATGGTCGCGGGTCGCGAAATCCATGGCCATGTAGAAGTCGGCAGGGTCGGCGCTGAGGGTGGCATCGACGCGGCTGAGGGTTTCCACAAACTCCTTCCAGTCGGTGGCGCTCAGGAACCGCAGACCGGCGATGCTGTGGCTAACAGAAACTTGGTCGGCCGCCTGGCTTTGGCTTTCCAAATCGATCATGCGCTCGATGGACAAGCCCTGTTGAGACAACTGGTGTTCGAGCCAGCCGCGGGCGAGGTGCAGCACCGGACTGTGGTGTGACAAGCGCTGGCAAAATTCCGCCACGAACGAACTGGTGATGGGGATGTTGGATTTTGCCATGTCTGCGACCACCACAATGATTTGCGACGGATTGCTATCCGCCATGTTTTGCAGACGATCGACCCACAGGTCGGCGAGGTCGCGATCCTCGCGGGCGCGGGTCAGGCGGGTGGTGATGCGGTTGAGGTTTTCAATCAATCCGAGCCGCAGCATGATTGGCACGGCCCACAACTCACCGAGTTTGAGGGGGATGACCGTTTGATAGGATTCGATGAAGGCACTCAGCGCCCCGTCATCCATTTGGGCGTCCACATGTGAGATCAACTCCAGCACGATGTCATACACGCGCGGCAGTCCGGCGCAGGGGCCTTGGCTGAGGCGTGGCAATTCCCGGCTG
>JBILFE010000229.1:0-5985 GCA_044351705.1 Luteolibacter sp.
CTGCATCATCAGGCTGGTGCCGGATCGCGGCAACCCGGACACCACGATGAACTCCTGGTCCGGTGCCAAGCCCTCCGCCTCCGCTGCCGCCACCCGCGCTTGCTCGGCAGCCATGCGCCGCTCGCGCGTTGCCTCAAAAACCGGACGCCGCTGCGCCGAGGCCTCGCGCAATCCGGCAAGCTCGCCGGCATCCGGCCCGCGGTTGAAGTGGCGCGCCAGCCGTGCCTGCGCCAGCGCCTGCCCTGATCCTGTTAGATCGCCCAGCGCGCGGCGGGCCACGGCGAGGTGGCGGTGGGCCAACGCCAGCCGAGGGGCCAGCCGGACCGCCGTCTCCAACGCCTGCACCGCCGCTTGCCAGTCGCCGAGTTGGCACAGCGCGCTGCCTAACAAAAAATGCCCGCGCGGGTTGCCAAATTGTTGGCCGATGGCGGCCAGCGCGTGCTCGGCGGCCGCGGCGGGCTGGCCGCGGCGCAAGGCGCAGCGGGCCAGGCCGAGCATGCCGGACGGGTTGGCGGGATCGAGGGCGAGGACTTGTTGGCAAGTGGTGGCGGCCTCGTCCCACAGCCGGGCCTGTTGTTGGGCGCGGCTGAGCAGCACGAGAAACTGCAAGTCCGCCGGGGCCTCGGTGCGGGCTGCGGCCAGGTGGTCGAGCGCCGCGCTGGGGTCGTCGCGCTCGAGGGCGATATTGGCTAACAACAAATGCATGGCCGGCGACTCGCCGTGGCGCGTGCGGCAGCCATCGGCGGTGACCTGGGCCTCGTCAAGCAGGCCGAGGCGCGATTGGCAAATGCACAGCAGTTGGGCGTAATCGTCGCGCTGCGGGCGCAGCGTGTGGATTTCTTCTAACAACGGCAGTGCCTGCGCATAGCGGCCGCCATCGATGCAGGCGCGGGCGAGGTTCCACTTGTTTTCGCGCTCGGTTTCGCGCACCGCCTGGCCCGGATCTTCCGACACCCGTTCGATGTAGCCGAGGTCGGCGAATTGATCCAACAACGCCTGTTGGTCGGCGCGCGGCAACTCCTGCACCTGGCGCGGCGCGGCCAGCGGGTCTTCCCAGCTCGGTACGGTTGTTAGATCGGGCGGTGTGCTCAACGCATCGGCCAGCACCCGGCCCTCCATGTCCTCGCCTACGGGCAGGCCGAACCACGCGAGCACGGTGGGCGCCACATCGAGCAACCTCGCGCCGTGGATCAGGCTGTCCTGTTGGAAACCCGGCCCCATGGCGGCGAAGATCCCCTGCGGGCGGTGCCAGATGGTGATGCCGGCGGGCACCCGCGGCGTGAACTTGGGCCGCAGGTGGTCGCTGTGAAGCCCGTGGTCGCTCACCAACATCAGCGCGGTGTCCGGCCCGGCCAGGCGCATCAGTGCCACCAGGAACAAATCGTGCAGGCGGTAGGCCGCGGCCACCACCCCCTGATAGAGGTCGAAGTCCGCCGCGCTGACCATTTCCAGGCGCGGCGGGTGATAGGGCATGAAGCGGTGGCAGATTTCGTCGATCGCCCGGTAATACACCGCGGTGAAATCCCAATCCGGGCGGTTTTCCAACAACCAGCAGGTGGCGGCATGCACCGTGAACGCCTCGCTGAGTTGTTGGGTGAGCTGCCACAGCCGCGGGTCCTTTTTCTGGTCGATCTCCGCTGCGCGCGGCACGAACAAGCGCAGGATCTGGTCCGGATCGATGTCCCACGGGCTGACCCGCCGCTCGTTGAGCTGCTCGCCGAGGTCCGGTGGCCAGTAC
Source organism: Luteolibacter sp. (assembly GCA_044351705.1). Classification (GTDB taxonomy): domain Bacteria; phylum Verrucomicrobiota; class Verrucomicrobiia; order Verrucomicrobiales; family Akkermansiaceae; genus Luteolibacter. The sequence goes on from JBILFE010000229.1 coordinate 1,739, forward strand.
GTGCCGTGCGGCGGCGGTGGCCACTCTGCCACATCGTCCGCCTCGGCGTGTTTCCACGAGTTATACAAATTGGAAACCAGGCACCCGTTAGGTTGCTCGCCGTGGGTGGCAAACCAACTCACCACGTGCGATTTCAAGCCGCTCGCGGCCAACATCTCCCACAGCGCCTGGCACTGGCGCGTCGAGGCCGCCACCGGCACCACCTCGCCTGCCGCATTGACCTCGGTGAAGCCAGCCACCCCGTGGTGATAGGCATGCTTGCCGGTGGCAATCGACGTCCACAACATCGGCGAGAGCTGCGGCTCCAGTGTGGTTAGATTGCCCGTCACGCCTTTCTCCAACATCCGTGCCATGGCCGGCATCAGCCCGGCGTCCACCAGTGGATGGATGATTTTCCAGTCGGCGGAATCCCAGCCGATGAGTAACAGTCGTTGCCCGGGCCCGGGGGCGGGGCGCAGTTATTGGTTATGGGTTATTAGTTATCAGTGATTGCGGGGTGAGCCAAGGCGCTGTGCGCAAGCTCAGAGGGGCACGGACATGCTGTCCGCATGACCATGAGCTGTCAATGCCAGGCGGAATTCATGGTGGCCAGAGGCCACCAATCCTTGAGTGGGCGTGCCGCCCACATGGCGCATGAACTGCCAATGCCAAGCTGAATTCATGGCGGCCGGAGGCCACCACTCCTTGAGTGGGCGTCCCGCCCACATGGGTCTCAAGGAGTGTGGGCGTCCCGCCCACATGGCGCATGACTTGCCAATGCCAGGCGGAATTCGTGGCGGCCAGAGGCCACCACTCCTTGAGTGGGAGTCCCGCCCCTCTTGAATTCACGCCACGCTCTTGCGGCGGCGGTTGCGCAGGAACATGGCCGAACCCACCAATCCGGACAATGCCAACAAATTGCCCGGTTCGGGCACGGCGGTCAATTCGCCGCCACCCGCGACAATCGCGCCGCTGTCATTGAAGGCGCCGCTTTTGACTTCGAATTGATCCGTGCCATTCCACGTCACTTCCAGCCAGCCATAGCCGCCCTGGCCGTCGGTGAAGCCAAGGTAGCTGTCTTTTCCGAACACGGGGGCCGTGAATGTTGAATTGTTGTAAGGACCGTACTTAAATCCGGAACAAGAACCGTAAGAAGTATAACCACGATTGTCAGTTCCAATCTCAGCTCCCTTCGCGAAATTGCGCGGTATTGCAGAATAGGGACCTCCAAAAGGGGCGCTGATTGCAATGCCCGCATAGCCTTGGTAATCTGCTAACCCTAGCGGCCCTTCGCTGGTATTTCGGACGCTGATCCCTGTCACAAATGCAGAGGTTCCAACGCCCCCTAAGCCATCTCCCATTTCAATTTCATAGTTGTTAAAAAAATTGAAATTCGTGAAGTCGTTCACCACATTGCTGACCGTGGCCGTCGCGCCGTCGGTCAGTCCCGCATTCACCCCCCCGATATCGGTCAGGTCGATGGTGATGATGGTGGCCCCGGACGAGGCGACCAGGCCTGTGGTGGTGGCGAGGCCGGTGAGGTAGGCTTGCAGGCGGCGGGAGGTGGCGGGTCGCATTTTTTTTGTTTGTTAGGTAGGAGGCGGCGTCTGATTGAGTTCGCCTGGTAAGGTTTCTAGACTATACCAAAGAATGAGTCGAATGATTTCTTTGTAGTTCATGGCTGATATTTCTGTAGGCCCATGCCTACAAAACCGCGGAATTGTAGGCATGGGCCTACACGCGGGGGTGAGTCGTATCCAATGGTTTGAGAAGGGTCAAAAACGCGAACATCGAACGTCGAAATGAAGAGCAGAAGTGCCTCTCTGTAGCCGCTGCGCTCTTGGGTTAGATGTTCGGCGTTCGATGTTGAATGTTCGATGTTCGTATTTTCTTCGTGGGCGCTATGTTGAATATTGAATGTTGGCATCCCCCAGCGCGCCTACGCAGCGTGGCTGCCGCGCGGCGCTTACAACGAGGTGTGCCAGATTCCTGGACCAGCAACCTCCAAAAATATGCCACAGATGAAATTAAAACCACGCCAGCTGGATTTGAACAGAAGGAAACGAAGGTAACAAAGAATCCTCTCTCTTCGTTTCCTTTGTTCCAGTCTTCTGTCTTCTCCTCTTCTGTCTTCTTCACAAGACAGAAGACCGCTTCGCTCCAAGACACAAGACGCAAGACCAGAGAGCCCAGCGCTTCCCTCGGAAAACGCGAACAGTCACGAACCTATCCCACCTCAAATTCCTAATCCGCGTAATCCGTGTAATCGTCACTTCACAGAGGAACACTCGGCAGCCATGCGCAGTTCCAATTGCTCGTCGTTGTTCATGCAGAGCACGCGGATTGTCGTTCGACCGATGTCCGTCAGTCCAAGAACGTAGATGCCTTCCCAGCTAAAATGATCCTCCCAGTGCTGCTGCCGGGGGTGAAACAGCAGGGTCACCGCATCCGTCAAAGGATCGATTCCAGCGATGTTAGGTCCCTTGTGCAGATTACAGTCGATGCAAGCAAGGCAGAGGTTTGAGTTATCCTCGCTGCCTCCGTGCTTGATCGGGCGAATATGCTCGATGTGCAATGCGGCGAGGGGCGAGGGGCGAGTCCTCCTGATGAGTTTGGCAATACTCGCAGCGCTCATCCGCACGCCGCCTCACGAGCGCTCGCGTGGCGGCAGTCATGCCGCGCTGCCGGCTTTGAACTTTTTGGCTTCCCGGCGCAGGACTGCGACAAATTTGTTAGCCCTCACATAACCGGCATACTCGTCGCGCTCCTCAGGCGTGAGGGCCCCCTCGGTATTTTTGGCAGCCAATTGGTCGATACGCTCCTTGAGTGGCTGATCGGATTGAACCGCCAGGACCGCGTCCTCCCTGCCGGGAAGAAGGAGTTGTAGGAGCGGATGTACGCCGCGATGGAAGGCTGCTTGAGCACTCATGGGGGGAAGGTAGCTGCGGGGTGTCCAAAGGCAAGACTTGATTTGCAGACTTGATTTGCATTGGTTATGGGGACAGAGAAATAGTCCGGTAGGCATTGGCTCTTACACGCGGTGGTGAGTCGTATCCAATGGTTTGAGAAGGGTCAAAAACGCGAACATCCAACAATTCAAGTCAAAAACGCGTTCCTATCTTGGTCGTCTGGCGCTTTTCACTTGATCCTTGAATGTTGAATGTTGGGCCTCCCCCCGCGCTCTCACCAGCGCAGCGTGGCTGCCGCGCGGCGCTTGTGCTCGTAGGCGCATTCGTGAGCATGCGTCTTGGCCGATGGCCCGTCCGTGCCCCGCTTTGACGCTCACGCCACGCGCTTGCCGCGGCGGTTGCGCAGGAACATGGCGGAGGACAGCAGTCCGGCGAGGCCCAGCGCGTTGGCCGGCTCGGGCACGGCGCTCAATTCGGCAAAGCTCACTGACCAGCCGTTGAGTTGCATGGTGCCGCCGCTTTCCATGTCGGCGATGAAGAGATACCAATTGCCGTTGGCATTGGATCCCACCAGGTTGGCGAGGGTGGTGGCGGCGCGGGCGTCGCTGCTCACCACGGTGTCGGGGTTGGCCAGGCGGCGGTCGGGCTGCCAGGTGCCGGTGAGGGCGCCGGTGCCGTCGAGTTGATAGGATTGCGCTTGATAGGTGTGGATGTCATAGGCCGCGCTGTCGCTCAGGCTGAGGCTGAGGCCGGCGTCATCGTAGCCGGAGAGCAGGCTGGCGCTGCGGCCCGGGCGGTTGAGCAGCACCATCATGGTGTATTCGCCGCCGGGGATTTGGTGGGCCAGATAGGCATACAAATCCCCGACGTAGCCGCCATCGCCGCGGCCTTGGATGTTCAATGCCACATCCACGGAATAGGCGCTGCCCGGGGCCAGCCCGGAAACCGCCAGGGGACGCAGGATGCCCGTGGCGTCATGGTCGGCAATGGCCAGCGGCAAACCCGCGCCGGAGTCGGGAATAATCAAGGAGGCCGTGGCACCCGTGGCGAGGGCCAGACCGATAACTAACTGTTGGATTGTGTTCATGGTTGATTCTTAAAAACTTTGCGGCTTTGCGCGTTCGGCGAGCTCAGCCGAGCCGTTCTTTGTGGTTCATCTTCTCTTTGTGATTTCTGAAATCTTCAATGAATGCTCCCCGAGTAGTAACGGTTATTTCTTGAAGCGGTAAAAGCGGGCGGCTTCCGTCGCGCCGGGGTCGGTGATGATTAGGCGGCCGTCGACCCCCGCGCTGATGCTGCCCAGCGGCGTCCAGCTTGCCAGGTCATCGCTCGCCTCCACCTGATAGACAAAGCCCGGGA
>JBILFE010000230.1:0-5982 GCA_044351705.1 Luteolibacter sp.
CAACAGGGGTTCCTGCCGCCACAAATTAGGGTTTTCACCGGCACCCGGTGAAGCGACCATGGGCGGCAGCGTCACAGGGAATGCCGCCACCTAACTCGTGACCGCCGTCCCTTCTGATAGCTTGTAAATTTCCACGATTCTCCGCCTACCATTGCCTTAAGCAGATATAGTCACATGAAAGCAACTCCGATCTATGTCACCCAGCCTTACCTTCCGCCACTGGCGGAATTTATTCCCTATCTGGAGCAAATATGGGAAAACAAGGTTCTCACCAACTGTGGACCTTTCCATCAACAACTCGAAGCCGCGCTGTGCCAGTATCTTGGCGTGGAACACATTGCCTTGTTCACCAACGGTACCATCGCGCTGGTAACGGCGCTGCAATCCCTGCGCATTACGGGCGAAGTTATCACCACCCCCTATTCCTTTGTTGCGACCTCGCATTCACTGCTGTGGAACGGGATCAAGCCGGTGTTCGTGGACATCGACCCCAACACCCTCAACCTTGCCCCGGCCAATATCGAGGCCGCCATCACCCCGCAGACCACGGCGATTATGCCGGTGCATTGCTACGGGCATCCATGTGCTGCGGAGGCCATTCAAAAAATCGCCGATAATTACAACCTCAAGGTCATCTATGATGCCGCGCATGCGTTTGGCGTGCAAGACGCGCAGGGCAGCATTCTCCGTCATGGCGATCTATCTGTATTGAGCTTCCATGCCACCAAGGTGTTCAACACTTTTGAAGGCGGCGCCATCGTCTGTCCCGATGCCAAAACCAAAATTCGCATCGATCAGCTCAAGAACTTCGGCCACGTGGGCGAAGTCACCGTGGTGGCTCCCGGCATCAATGGCAAGATGAGCGAATTCAACGCCGCGCTGGGCTTGCTACAGTTGAAATATGTCGACCGTGCGCTGACGGCCCGCAAAGCAATCGATGCCACCTATGCCGAACTGCTGGGCAGTGTAAAGGGTATCCGCTGTCTCAACGACGCCGGGGCTCACGTCAGCAATTACGCCTATTTCCCCATCCTGGTGGAAGCCGGTTACCCGCTCAGTCGCGACGCCCTGTGTCAGAAGCTCAAGGATAACAATGTCCATCCGCGGCGCTATTTCTATCCGCTGATCTCGGACTTCCCGATGTATCGCGGCTTGCCCTCTGCCCATCGGGAGAATCTCCCTGTCGCAACGCGCGCGGCCCAACAGATACTCTGCCTGCCAATCTATCCCAATCTGGATATGCGGGTGGTTGAGCAGGTTGCCCATATCATCGCGGCTCAATAACAGGGGAATCCAGACACATGATCGTCATACCAAAGGAGGCAGGATGAGGTTGGCCATCATGCAACCGTATTTTTTCCCATACATCGGCTATTTCCAGTTGATCGCGGCGGTGGATCTGTTTATCGTTTACGACAACATCAAGTATACCAAAAAGGGATGGATCAACCGCAACCGCATCCTGCAAAACGGCAGGGATATGATGTTCTCGCTGCCGTTGAAAAACGCCCCGGACTCGCTGGATGTCTGTCAGCGGCAGTTGGCGGCGGATTTCAACCGCGACAAACTGCTCAATCAGATCCGGGGCGCGTATCAAAGCGCGCCCCATTTCGCCCGGACCTTCGCGCTGGTTGAACAAATCGTACGTCATGATGACAACAATCTGTTTTCCTATATTCACCACTCCATCGTCAGAACCTGCGAGCATCTGGGTATCACATCCGATATCAGGGTTTCTTCAGAAATCACAATTGACCATGAACTCAAGAGTCAGGACAAAGTCCTCGCCCTGTGTGCGGCCGTGGGTGCCAAGACCTATGTGAACGCGATTGGCGGCATGCAACTGTACTCGCGGGATTCGTTCCGCGCGCAAGCCATAGACTTGCAATTCATCCAATCTAAAGCGTTAGAGTATCCGCAGTTCGGCACCGCGTTTGTTCCATGGTTGTCCATTATCGACGTGATGATGTTCAATTCGCTCGATGCCATCCGCCCCGGCTTCTTGAATCACTATGAAATGATCTGAACCATGTTTGAGTGGCATAAATTGGGCAAGGTGTTCACGCCGCAGGATGTGACTGGGCGCGACTGGTTGAAGGAATTCGCACAAGCTCCCGCCGCCCTGCTTTACGACGATTTCGTGCGCGTGTATTTTTCCTGCCGCCCACCGGTGGACGGGAACGGTCAATATGTCAGTTATTCTGCCTATGTCGATCTGGACCGCGCCGATCTGTTCAAGGTGAGACGCGTCAGCGAGCAGCCCATACTCACCCTGGGCGGGTTGGGCGAATTCGACGAGTTCGGCACCTATCCCGTTTCGGTCATTCGCCACGGTGACGAAGTGCGTGCCTATTATGCGGGGTGGACGCGTTGCGAATCGGTACCATTCAACGTGGCGATCGGCATGGCGGTTAGCCGCGATGGTGGCCAGCACTTTGCCAAGCTTGGTTGCGGCCCGGTGTTGTCCTATTCGCCTGACGAACCGTATGTCTTGAGCGGGCCGAAAATCCGGCGCTTCAACGACACCTGGTACTTGTGGTACATCGCGGGCCGCAAGTGGAAGATGGTGGATGGCAGGGCCGAACCGGTTTACAAGATCCGCATGGCAACATCGGCAGACGGCATCCATTGGAACAAGCTCAACAAGGACCTCATCGCGAGCCGCATTGAGGAAGATGAGGCGCAAGCCAGTCCGGACGTGTTCCATGCCAATGGCAAATATCACATGTTTTTCTGCTACCGCTATAGCAGCCACTATCGCGGCAAGCAGCACGGCTACCGCATCGGTTATGCATCCAGCACCAATCTGACGGACTGGACGCGCGATGACGCGAAGGCCGGCATTGACGTGTCGGAAACCGGCTGGGACTCTGAGATGATCAGCTATCCGCACCTCTTCGAACTCGATGGCAAAACCTGGCTGGCCTATCTTGGCAACCAGGTCGGGCGGCACGGCTTCGGCCTGGCGATGCTGGATGGAACGTTAGATTAAGGATCTCTCGCGATGAAGTGGCAGAAACTCGGCAGGATATTTGATCCAACCCAGCACACGCTGGCGAACCACTGCGTGCAGTTCGCCCAATCGCCGCAGGCTTTGGTGTTCGACGATTTTGTCCGCATCTATTTCTCAACCCGCGCGTTGGATCCGGGCAATGGTAAATACCTCAGCCACATCGCCTTTGTTGATATGCGCAAGAACCTTCGCGATGTGATTCGTGTGTCCGACAGCACGGTCATTCCGCTAGGCAACCTCGGCTGTTTCGACGAACACGGCATCTTTCCGATGAGCGTCATGCGCCACGGCGACGCCATCTACGGCTACACCTGCGGTTGGAATCGCCGCGTTTCGGTCTCGGTCGATACCGCCATTGGTTTGGCCATCAGCCGCGACGATGGTCAAACCTTCCAGCGCAGCGGCGATGGCCCGGTGTTGGCGGCGTCCTTGCGCGAACCATTTCTAGTCGGTGACGGATTCGTAAAAGTCATCCACGGCACGTTCCACATGTGGTATATCTTCGGCGTTGAGTGGAAACGGTTTTCTCCGACTGCGCCGCCGGATCGCACCTACAAGATCGGTCATGCGGTTTCCAGCGATGGAAGCAACTGGGTCAAGGAAGAAGCACGCCGGATCGTCGCTGACCGATTGGGAGCGGATGAAAGCCAGGCGTTGCCAACAGTGATAGACATCGACGGCCGCTATCACATGTTCTTCTGTTATCGGCAGTCGTTCGACTTTCGCGAAAACCGCGATCACGGGTATCGCATCGGTCATGCCTATTCGGATAATCTGGCGGATTGGAGCCGTGACGACGATAATCCGCGTCTCGACGTCACACCCGGCGACTGGGATTCTGACATGCTTTGCTACCCGCATGTTTTCGAGTGCGACGGTAAGATCTACCTGCTCTATAATGGCAACGAGTTTGGGCGCTACGGTTTCGGGCTAGCGGTATTGGAGCGATGAGCGCATCCGTTGAATACCTGTCGAACACGGCGGATGAAGCGGAAATAATCGACCACCTGTCGCGCTGCGACGCGGATTTTGTGCCGCCATTGAGCGGCCGCGTCCAGATTGTGGGCTATGCGCAAAAGATAGCAAGCAAGGCGATGCGGTTCGAAGCATGGTCGGGCGGCACGCTGATCGGCCTGGTGGCTGCATACTGTAACAACCCGCCGGAACGCATCGCGTATATCACCAGCGTCAGCGTGCTGAAGGCTTGGACAGGCAAAGGCATTGCGGCCTGCTTGTTGGGGCGATGTATCGAGCAAGCAAAGGCCATGGGATTGCGTGGGATAGAGCTGGAAGTGGCCAGCGACAACACGCCTGCCATCAGGCTATATGCAAACAGCGGTTTCATGGCTGGCAATGCGCGCCCGCCATTCATTGGCATGAATATATATTTCAAAGAAAGTTGAACTTATGGACCATCAACGCGACTACAACGCCGAAACTGGAGATACAGACAACCACAAATACGCCTATGGCTTCGATTTCGACGTGATGCATCCGTTTATGCTCAAGTCGTTCGAACCCTATTTCAGAAAAGGCAACCTGCTCGAACTTGGTAGCTTTAAGGGCGATTTCACCAATAGGCTTCTGCCCCACTTTGATGATATCACATGCGTCGAGGCATCGGACGCGGCCATCGAGGAGGCCCGGTCGCGCTTTGGCGGCAGAGTGACATTCGTCAACGAGTTGTTTGAAAAGGCCGTTTTGCCAGCACGCTACGACAACATCGTGTTGACCCATGTGCTGGAACATCTGGACGATCCCGTGCGGGTGCTCAAACGCGTCAACGACGAATGGCTCGCAGACGGCGGCAGATTTTTCCTTGTGTGCCCGAATGCCAACGCGCCTTCCCGACAAATTGCCGTCAAGATGGGGTTGATCTCTCACAATACCGCCATCACTCCGGCGGAGGCGGCACATGGCCACCGCTGCACCTACACCTTGGACACCTTGGAGCGCGATGCGGTCGCGGCCGGGCTGAAGGTGGTGGTCAGGTCAGGTATATTCTTCAAGGCGCTTGCCAACTTCCAGTGGGACCGGTTGCTGCAGACGGACATTATCACCAAGGAATATTTGGAGGGGTGTTACAGTCTGGGTCAGCAGTATCCGGATTTATGTTCGAGTATTTTTCTAATGTGCGAGCGAGGTGAAGTATCATGAAAATCTCATTTGTTGTAGCCGTCTATCACAATGAGGGCGCCATTTCCAAGACTCACGAGAAGATCCAGAGCGTCTTTTCAACCGAACTGGCGCATCATGAATACGAGATCGTGTTTGTGGACGATGGCTCGAAGGACGGATCCTTGCAGGAGATTTTGCACCTGAGGGAACATGATCCACGAGTTAAAGTCATCACCTTTACCCGGAATTTCGGCCAGATGGCCGCCATGTTGGCAGGGTTCAAGGAGTCCACAGGTGACGCGGTCATCAACATCTCGGCCGATCTGCAAGACCCGGTGGAATTGATTCCGCAGATGATAGACCAATGGCAGGGAGGGGCCGAAATAGTGATTTGCCACAGGACCGACCGGTCAGACAGCGTGCTGGCAAAGGTTTTTTCACGCCTGGCCTACGGTGTGTTGCGAATGTCACTGCCCCAAATCCCGCGCGGGGGGTTCGACTTTGTTCTGATGGATAGAAAGGTGATGGACGCCTTCAACGCGGTTGATGTACGACACCGGTTTTTCCAGGGGGATTTGCTGTGGACGGGTTACCGCACGAGTTTCATCCCGTACGTTCGCTTGAAAAGAACTATCGGCAAGTCACAATACAACTTTGCCAAGAAACTGAAAAACTTTTTGGATGCGATACTTGACGCATCCTATCTACCGATTCGATTTATTTCCTTGGTCGGGGTGATCACCTCGGCGCTTGGGGCGTTGTACAGCGTATCGATAGTTATCAGTTGGATGCGTGGGGACACGCCGTTTTCAGGCTGGGCTCCCATCATGATCGTGATCCTGCTGGTGGGA
>JBILFE010000231.1:0-5975 GCA_044351705.1 Luteolibacter sp.
CTCAAGTCTATCTCGCTCCGCTCGGTTCTGCGTTTCGCTAAATCCCTAGCAAACCCACAAGAAAAGTGCCAAGACAGTTTCCGGAATTCATCGCCAATTCCTCAATCATTCAATGCCTAGCTCAGGAAGTCGGAATGGGCGCTCGGAATGGGCGCTCGGAATGGGCGCTCGGAATGGGCGCTCGGAAATGAGCTTGGCTTTGCTACGTACCGGGATAGGCTGTGCCCGCAAAGTTCCCTTCACTAACGAACGAAGGGGCTCTTGTTCGCATTCCGAAAACCGCTAATCATGAAGCCTCCCCACGCCCAAAGCCTGCCCGCCATCATCGCCATCATCGCTGCCACCCTGTTGTCGGGATGCGGAAAGAAAGAGGGAGCGCAGCCCTCAGCTACCAACACCGCGCCGCCACCGGCCGCCGCACCGGCCACCACACCGGCCACCACACCTACCGCCACACCGACCGCCGCACCGACCGCCACACCCAACCCGGCATTCGTGACGTTGCCCGGCAAATGGCTGCGGCCCGATGGCGGCTATATCCTCGATATCCGCAGCATCGCCCCCGATGGCAACATGGACGCGGGTTACTTCAATCCCAATCCGATCCATGTGGCCAAAGCCGTGGCATCCCGCGAAGGTGCCAAGCTCAAGGTCTTCATCGAGCTGCGTGACGTCAACTACCCGGGCTCGACCTACACCCTGAGCCATGACGCGGCCAGCGACCAGCTCAAGGGAATCTACTTCCAGGCCGTCCAACAACAAAACTTCGAGGTCATCTTCACCCGGGTAAAACCGTGACAGCGGCATCCCTGCGCGCTTGCGGCATGATTCTGCTGGCCACGGCGCCGGTCATGGCGGCGGCAGCCGACGACCCACTGCAAGCCAAACGTTCGATGCCCCGCCAATGGCCATCCTGAATCTGAAATCTGAGATCTCAAATTTCAAATTGCCAATGCAGCTCGACCTGGGCACGGTCCACCATCTTGCCCGGGTGCGGCTCAACGGCCGGGACCTGGGTGTTGTCTGGTGCGCGCCGTGGCGTGCGGCAATCCCGGCGGGCCTGCTCAAGGACAAGGACAAGCAACTTGAAATCGAAGTCACCAACGTCTGGGCGAACCGCTTGATCGGCGACGAAGAGGAACCGGCGGATTGCGAATGGCGGCCCTGCGACAAGGGCGGTGCCTATCTGAAACAATTCCCGGATTGGTTTGTGAAAAAAAACCGCGCCCCTCGAAGGGCCGGTTGTGTTTCGTGCAGTGGAATTACTTCACCCCAACCTCGCCGCTGGTGGCGTCCGGCTTGCTCGGTCCTGTGCGCGTGATGGAGGAAGACTGGCGGCGAGACAACTAACAGCTCACGCCCGACGTTGATCCTGTTTGATCCACAGTGGGTAAGAACCGCCGGGTGGCACCTACCTGGCCGCTGGCGGCTGATACCACAAGGATTGCCAGTAAAGCTGATCGGTTTGATAGGGATCCACCGGGGCATCAGGCGGCAGCTCGGCAGGCAGCACACCGTAGCGCTTCATTTCACGCAGATAGGCAGCGCGGGGCTTGAAGTTGGGCATGTCGAAGCGGGTGATGGTTTCGAGGTCCTGCTTGCCGGCGCTGACCATTGCCAACAGCGCCTGGTAACCCGGATCGGAAGTGTTAGAGAATACCGGTGTGGGGTCATCCCCCTTGCGGCAGAGTTGATAGCCACCGGCAGCACGGGCCAGCGGGGCGAGCAAGATCAGGGATTTTTGCGGGCGGCTGAGGTTGAAGACGAGATGGCGGCTGGTGATGAGCGTGCGGTCCGGGATTTTCGGCTTCCAGAAGGAAGTGCCACGTTCGTCGGAGAGCGAACGCGGCAATGGCGATGGCCCATTGCCGGTGTGACAGGCGGCACAACGGGTGCTGATCACCTCCCCGGCGGCGGCGGTGCTCGGCCAGTCACCGTCGGTGTGAACTTGCCGGTTTTCCTGATAGCCGCCGATCATGCCGGTGCCGAGGGCCGCATAGGTGCCCGGATAGGTGGCGGCGGCATCGATCCAGAGGCGCAGCAGCGTTGCTTGCTGCGGAGTGACGGTGGCACCGTAGTGGGACCCGTCGCTGAGCTTGAGCAAACGACTCGCCGAGGACCCCAGCGTGCGCGGCGCATAATTGCTTTTCGAGCGATTGCGGCCGTCCGAAAACAGCCCGGCGACGGTCATCATGAAATAGCTGTGGCTGAACATCGGCCCGCGATCCCCTGTTAGGATAAGCTTGCCGGCATAGGGGCCGCCGCGGGCGGTCTTGTCGTAGCCGTGGCAGTCACCACAGGCGGTGTCGAGGATCGGTTGGATGTCACGCGGGTAGTCGAAAACGCCGGGCACGCCGGGGACCGGGGTGATGGGGCTCGGCGGCCGTTGCAAGGCCTTGAGGTTAAGCGGGGCCAGACTGGTTTGGCTGCGTTGTTCATGGCAACCGATGCAACTGGTGACCTCCCCCGGCTGCACGGTTAGAAAACTCTGCATCCGCTTCACCGCGAGGTCGTTGGCATCCAGCGCGACGAAGAAGAAGCTGCGGCGTGCCGGCAATTCGAGGTAGGCCGAGCCATCGGCTTCGACGGGGACGGTGCCGACGACGCGTTCGAGGGTGAACGATCCGCCGTAGGTGAGCGGGTCCATGCCGCCGGTGTAGTTGATGGGTTTCGGCAGCGGCTCCAGGACTAACAATTTGCGGATTTCACCGGGTTTGACGCCCTGCATGTTGCGGCCCTCAAGGATGTTAGACAGGATCAACTTGCCGGTGGCTTTGGATGGATCGGTGTGACTGGAGATGACTTTACCCAACTCACGTGGCAATACCGGCCGCGGCTCGTGAACCCAGAATCCGGCTTGCCGGTCGGCCTCAGACAGCGTGAAAAGCGGGACAGTCTCGCCCTTGCCGTCCATGGCGAGAATCTCGTGAGTGCGGGCAACCACAAAGGCATCACCCGCCAATGGCCACGGGTCACGGAAATTTGCCGCCGGGTTGATGACGCGTACGGCACCCTTGTCATCCGGGCCCAGGCGCGGGCTGAGCGTGACGACCCTCCCGGCGTGTTCCAACTGGCCGTGGTCGGGAGAGAAAATACTAAGCACCTGATCGGTCCCCGGGATCGGCTTGGCATCAATCATCACGATGCCCGGCGTTTGGTTGCCGTAGTAAACCATTTGGTTGGTGCCGTCCGGATTGGTGGTCCAGAGGTGATGGTAGTGCACCTGCGAGCGGTCGATGTATTCCCACCGCTGATAGAGGATGCGCCCATCGGGAAGTGGCCACGGGGTGTTGTCCTGTTCGAGGTTGGCGGAAAGCAGCTCGATGTGGCGGCCGTCGGCGTCACAGCGGTGCAGGGTGGCGACCTGGGTCAGCCAGCAATTCACCCAGCGCTTGCAGCGGCTGGACACAAAGACAATGCCGCCGTCCGGCAGGTGGCTGGGCTCGAAGTCGTCCCACGGGCCGTCAGTGAGTTGGCGCACGTCAGAGCCATCCAGCCGGCAATCGTGGAGGTGGTAATAGGGATCCTTGCCCTTGCGCCAGGCGAACAAAATGCGCGTGGCGTCGGCGTTGAGGACGGGATCGCGGATGCCGCCTTGGGGGTCGTCGATCAAGTTAGTGACCACCCCGCTAACAAGGTCGAGCTTGCACAGCCTGCCGCCGGGCTGATAGGCGGCGCGGTTTTCATCGGGGCCGTAGTAGCTGAAATTGGCATACCAATGCGGATCGCCGGGGTTGGGCTTGCGCACGGCAAACACAATGTCCTTGAGCGCCGGTGTACGCGCGAGCACATCATTGCGGACATCGGCGGTGGCGGGAGTGATCCCGGCTGCCAGTGCCACCATGGCTGACAGAAAGCGCAACGGGATCACAGGCATGCGACTGCTGTGTTAGAGCGATGACAAATAGGCTGCGAGGTCGTCAATTTGACCGGGAGTGAGCTTGGAGGTGACGCCGTGTTTATCGCCGCGGTTTTGTTCGACGAGGACTTGGCGGATGGTCACCGCGCTGCCGTCGTGCAGGTAAGGCGGGGTGCGCCACAGTTCGACCAGCGTGGGCGTGTCGAAGAGTTTGGCACCGCGGTCGAAAGGCTGGGTGGTGCCCACGTCGTACATCGTCAGATCGGTGAAGAGCGGGCCCGGGTGACACTTGGCGCAAGCGACTTGCGGGCTGTTGAAGAGCTTTTCGCCGCGCTGCGCGGCTTCAGTTAAAGACCCATCTTCCTTGCGATAAGGGCTGACGACGGGTTGCAGGGATTTGATGTAGGCGGCGACGGCATCCGAGTCCGCGTCCTTGGGTTCGGTGAACAAAATGTGCACGAAGCCGGCTCGCACACAGGCCCCCAGATTGCTGCGAGCGGCGTGCGACATGAGCGGTGGCGTGCGATCGGCCAAAACCAGCGAGCGGGCATTTTTCGGATTGCCAAGACCGTCGTTGAGCAAATCCCAATTGAGTCCGTCGGCCCGTGCATCGGCATGGCAGGAGGCGCAACTGAGCCAGCGTTGGAAGCAACGCCCGGCATCGTTGAAGATGGCTTCGCCTTGCCGCGAGAGATGCGCCTCGGCTTGCGGGCCGAGTGGCAGGGCGCTGGGTGCGGCGCCGTTGGCATCGGTGAAAACGACGTTGCCGGAAAAGTAACCGGCAATGGCCAGCAGCTTGCCGTCGGGAGCGACGGCGAGGCCGCGCGGACCTTGGGCTGGCAGGTCGATGCGACGGATCAGGTTGTTGCGGTGAAGTGCGGCGAGGTCATTGACAAGCAGTTCGGGCGCTGTCTTGAGGATTTCCGGCAGGCGTTCGAGGTCAAGCACGGCGAGTTGGTGGACGCCTGCCAAACTGATGAACAAGCGCAGGCCTGAGGGATCCAGGGCGACGCCCCAGGGGTCTGCCGCACCATCCATCACTTGATCCAGCAGCACGGTGGCGATAACCTTGCTAGATGCAACATCGATGAGGGTCAGCGCGTTGGTGTTGACCCACCCGCGGTCGAGTTGGGTGGTTGGCAGGTTGAAACGGCCCAGGGTGTGAACGATGTAAGCGCTGCGACCATCGCCGCTGATGGCGATGCCACGGGCGTTGGTGGAACCAAGCGGCAGGCGGATGGCAGGCTTGGCTTGCAGGGTATTGAGATCGATGACGGAGACCTCGGTGGCGGTGTCCGGGGCGGTGGAGGAAGTGGCGGGTAGCAGGTTGCTGACGAAGGCGAGCGCTTCATCCGGAGTGATGGCCACGGCGGTGGGTTGACGGCCGACGGGGATATTGGCTTTGGTGGTGCCGGTAACGAGGTCAATGACCGTGAGCCGGTCAAGCCCCCAATCCGCTGCCAGCAACCACTGGCGTTTGGGCACCATGGCGAGTCCGCGCGGATAGCGTCCGGTGGTGAACCGGCGGCTGACCGCCCCCTTGGCCGGATCCACCTCGGCGATGCGGCTGGTGCCGGATTCCGCGGTGAACAAATGCTTGCCATCGGCTGCCCATACCAAGCCGGTCGGTGCCCCGGCGAGTTTCACGGTACTCAGGATCGTGCGCTTGACCGGGTCGATGAGCACCACCGAGGGGGTGGTGGCATCGGTGACGGCAAGCGTCTTGCCATCAGGGGCAAAGCCGATATCGAGCGCCGAATGCGTGTCGGCACCTGTTGCCACATGGAGGGATGCCGCGACAAGGATGGACACCAGAAGCGCGGGACGGGACTCGGTTATGGATGTGTGTTTCAAGATCCGTAAATACGCGCGCGACCTGCCGGATTCTTTCACCAAACTGAAGAGAATTTTTTTTACCGCTGCACACCTTGGTCACTGGTCACTGGTCACTGGTCACTGGTCACTGGTCACTGGTCACTGGTCACTGGTCACTGGTCACTGGTCACTGGTCACTGGTCACTGGTCACTGGTCACTGGTCAATGGGCACTGGCATTGGTCATTGGGGGGAAGATGCCGCTCCATCATGGCAGGCGCGTGCGGAAAAAGACCCCGGCC
>JBILFE010000313.1:0-5070 GCA_044351705.1 Luteolibacter sp.
CAAGCGTTCAATCCCCCTTTTTCAATTGCATGGGAGGAAACCAGAATGGGGCGCTCCGGAAAGCGGGCACCAAGCTGATGACAGACATCATCCGCTGTCAAAGCAGCGACCAGGCGAAACGCCGAGTCCGAATCTCATGCTTTCGCAAATGCGTAATCCGAATGTCGCTTTACGGCCAATTCCTCTGCGTGAATCCAGACCGAGGGAAACTCATCCCATGGATAACGATCAATCGTCATGGTTTCTAATCGCTCAATCTTCGATGTTCGATGTTCAATGTTCGCCGTTCGATGTTCGATGTTAAACCCGGCCGGCGGCAAAGATATGAACCGCCAAGACGCCAAGGCCGCCAAGGGACGCGGAGGAAGAGAGGAATTTTTGTGTTCGATGTTCAATGTTCGATGTTGGCAAATTGGGAGAGAGCAACCGCAAAAAACGCGAAATTCCGCTAAAGGGAAAAGTGGAAAATCTGCTCGATTGTCGGTGGTCGGTGGTCGGTGGTCGGTGGTCGGTGGTCGGTGGTCGGTGGTCGGTGGGAGAGGGAGGATTGTAGATTGAGGATTGTGGATTGTGGATTGTGGATTGCTTACGATGCTTCATCCACGATCTACGATCTTCTATCCGCAATCTGCGGTCGACTTGAACATCGAACTTCCAACTTTGAACATCCACTATCCACTATCCACTATCCAATATCCGCTATTCCACCCGGATTTCCTTGGCGCTCTTGGCGTCTTGGCGGTGAAAATCATCTTCTTGCTCCATCGAGCGCCGCTACAGGCCGCGCCGCACGCACCAGGCCGCGGCGGTTCCCGCCATGGCACCCGCTCCGCCCCACAGCACATCCACAAGATCGCCCGTGCGTCCCGGCAGGAACCGTTGCCCGAATTCCGCCAAAGCCACACACGCCAAACACACCAGCATGGCTGCGACCAGCGGCCGCCTGACCCCGCGGCCGGCCAGGCCCCGGGCTAACAAAAATGCCAGCGGCATGAAAGGAATCGCGGTGCGCATGTTGGGGTCACGGTCGGCCAGGGCCGCGACCCAGCGCGGCACCCAGCGCAGTTGCGTCATCCTCGAATCGGCAGCCCACGAGGCCGCCAGGATCAGCACCATTAACAACGCCGCAGCTGCCAGCCAGACCCACGAGCGTGCCGCCACAGAAGGCGCGGACGCGGGCACTTGCATGCCATCCGCGATGATTGCGTCATGCTCCTTGAGCTGGGGCTGGATACTCACGTTACGGCAACGATGGAAAAAATGCGAACATCGAACATCGAACGTCCAACATTGAACGGAAGAGGTCAGAGGACAGGGAGGCGGTGAAAACTCAACTTAGACCAAGTTTGCGGGCCAACTCCTGACTGGTCATCTGGTGATGCGCGGCGACACTTTTCAATTCAATGCAGCCTGATCACCGATGGCCGGTCGGACGACCCTTCGAAATAACACTCCACGGCATCGTGGAGCTGGGTCTTCAAATCCTCGACCGTTTCACCTTGTGTATGGATACCACAACCCAGCGCCGAAGCGGTATATCCACCCGTTGGGTCTTCGAGAACTTCAAAGATGATTTCTTTCATGGCGTTATTCTAAAAGATAAGGACAGGTCTTGCAAGGCGATCTTGGTTCACCCGGCGGGAGCGCGCGGCGGCGGGCATCAATTCCTAATTGGCATGGCCGAAGGCAATGTTGAATGGGATGATGTTGCTGGAAATCATTGTAGCGGCACTCTGTGAGTGTTGCACTTTCCTGTGGCCTGGCGGAGACTTCGGAACCGCACGGAGCCATGTTGAACCGCCAAGGCGCCAAGGCCGCCAAGCGACGCGGTGGAAGATGTGATTGGAAAAAATGTAGCGGCACTCTGTGAGTGTCGCACGTTCAGGTTGTCGCCCGTTTAACTGCTTCCAAAGTCGTGGGGTGGACTTCAACCAAGTCAGCTTCTGTCAGAAGTGTGCAGATTGCAGGCCACAGGCGCAACAATAAGCTTTCTCATCAATGAGCAGGTGCTTCACGAGGCCAGTAGGACAGTGGAACGGGCAGCACTCAGGCGACGGGCATACTCGATGCAGGCAAGCACATCCTCACGTTGGAGGTGAGGGTGGGCGGCGAGCACGTCCGCTATGTCATCTCCGGCGCCGAGGTAGGCGAGGACGGTTTCCACGCCGATGCGAGTGCCGCGGATGACGGGTCGTCCGTTGCAGACTTCCGGGTTGATCTCGATTCGTTCGGTCATTGGCGGGGGAGATGTGGCGAAGCCTTGATTTTCGGGTTGAGGCATGTATGAAACTCTAGGGTCATAGGTGTCTTTGTCAACGGCGGCTTTGCCGGCGATGTGTCGGCGCATTGCTCATGGCGGCAAGTTGGCAGGATGAGGAGCGACGTCAAGCGCGGGCGCAGGCGGCGCAGAAGAGTGCGGGTCTCTGGGCTGGCGCATGAGGTTGAACCGCCAAGACGCCAAGGCCGCCAAGGAATGAAGAAATTTTGGATTTTAAATTTTGAATGGGAAGAGGGAATTGAAAAAAATGTAGCGGCACTCTGTAGCACTTTCTTGAGGGCTGGGGAAGAGTCTGAATCCGGTGGCGCGCTCTCGATGAGAGCGCTGGCCATTGGGCCGCCACCGACGCAGCCCTGTCCGACGTCCGATCCTGCCCTTGATGATTGGAAATTCCTTGTTGGTTATTGGATATTGAAATCTTCCGGCTGCGCGGGGTGATGTTGAAACCCATCCGGTGCGTGATACCCACTTGAATAACCAATAACCAATATCCAATATCCAATATCCAATATCCAATGACCAATGACCAATGACCAATGACCAATGACCAATGACCAATATTCAATAACCAATGACCAACCCGCATTTCCTTGGCGCGCTTGGCGTCTTGGCGGGGCAAATCCATCCATGGCTCTTGCATCAGGCCTCAGGTGGCGGCCTCGATGCCACCGGCGCGCTGCTAGGTCGCGAGTTCTTCAAAGTCAAAGAGGACGTTCATGGGGGAGAGCGGCCAGAGAACTGGTTTCATGCCGACAATAGCCGGGTGACATAATTGCCCCTTATTCAATAACCCGCTCTTTCACCTTAACAGCCGGATTGCCACGATATATTCCATACGGCTCAAGGTTTGAATTGGCGACTGATTTCATTGCCAAAACAGCATGACTGCCGATCACAATACCACCACCCACGGAACTTTGCGCACCCAGCCAAACACCATCTTCGATGGTTGTTGGATTTGCATAGACATCAAAGTATTGCTTTTTAAAATTATGACCACCGGTCATGATGAGCGATTCGTGTGAGATGCAAACATGACTGCCAATCTTAACAAATGCTTCATTAGCAATCCATACTTTTTCGCCGATCCAGACATGATTGCCGATTTTAAGTCTCCATGGATATTTGATATAGACTTGCGGCTTGATATTGACTCCTTGACCGATTTTGGCTCCGAACAAACGCAGTAACCTAACTTTGATGACATTGAATGGAAAATAGGCTGACTGAAAAACAATCGCACTGATGTAAAACCATAGAATCTTTTTAATCGGGCTTCCTTTGCCACTAATGTATGCATCTGGCTTGAATTGACCTAAATCAACGCTTGGTTTTTTCATTTGAAGTGTGTGCGGTTAAGTGAAGCATCAGTGCCCATCATTCTCGGTCCATCCCGAAGCGGATGCATTCCGGTTTGGATCCGCAACCTAACATCCATTGGAAACACGCGAAACTTTTTCGGGCAAAGCCGTCCCACGCGATGCATTCTTGTACGACAGTCTTGCCGCGGCCTCCCATGGTGGTCAATGCGTCCAGGCTTTTTCGCGTTCCGTCATCGAGTGCAGTGGCGATGCCCTCCACGCTCACTGGCAGAGGAACTATGCTCAGTCCAACCTGTCTGCTTTCTGCTAACACCAAGTTAGCGTATGCACTCCGGTTTGGACCCACCTCCTAACAGCCACTGATAACACGCCAGAAATTGTCGGGCGATGCCGTCCCAGGCGAAGCGCTCTTGTACGACAGTCTTGCCGCGGCCGCCCATGGCAGACAATTCCTCAGGGCTTTTTCGCGTTGAGTCATCGAGTGCGGCGACGATGCCATCCACGCTCACCGGCACCCACCACCCGCAGCGCTCCTCTTCCAGCAATCTCCACGGCGCGCCCTGGGTGGTGAGCACCGGCAGGCCATGGGCGAGCGCCTCTGCAACGACCATGCCAAAATTTTCGGTATAACTAGGAAGAATGAAGAGATTCGCGTCCTCGTATGCGTTGCGCAATGCCTCGCCCTGCAAGGCGCCGGTAAACTCAAAAACCTCCGTTAGTCCGGCGCGGCGTACCAGCGCCTCGACCTCCGCCAGATGGCCGGCCTCATCGGGGCCGACGATTTTCATCTTCCAACCGGCGGGACGCACCTTGGCCCAGGCGTCGACCAGCAACGGCAGGCCTTTGACCGGATAGATCCGGCCCACGAACAGCGCGGTACGGAGCGGAGGAGAAAATTCTAAATTTTGGATTTTGGATTTTGAATGACAGGCCGGCGCGTTCCCCTCTTCCTCATTTCTGCCGTTTAGAATTTCGTGCTTGAAATTTAGTGCTTTCTCTTCCGCCCCCGGCATGTCGATGCCCCACGGGATCAACACAATCGGCGGCTTCAGGCCGAGTTGCCGCAGGTTGGCCGACTCGCGCTCAGAGGTGGCATGCAGGGCGGATGCACGGTTGAGAAGTCGTTTCTGATAGATATGCCATGCGACCTGCTTCTTCAATCGCTTGTGTGCCAATGCCCACGGTTCTAGCATGCCGTGCACGGTGACGATGCAGGGGATGCCCTGCCGCCGCCATTGCAAAAACCGCATGGCCAATTTCGGCGACCAAATGCCGTGGATGTGGACACAATCCGGCACCACTGCGACCGCATGGTCGTCATCCGCGAATCGCCGGGTCACCACCACGCCCTCCTTGGTTAGAGTGGTGATCAAACCCGTGGTGGCGGCCTCAATCCCGCCCGCGCGCCGGGGGCCGGCATGTTCTTCATAGAGCACGTTCATGGGGGATGGGGATGACGCGGATGATTTT
>JBILFE010000287.1:0-5341 GCA_044351705.1 Luteolibacter sp.
TGCCACCCGAAACCATCAAAAACACGGCGCTTTGTCTAGCCCAAAGTGTTTTTTGTTGCTTTCACAAGCGCTCAAGAGGGGTAGAAAAAAAGGCCGTGACGAGAAACATAATGCCAGGCGTTATGTTATTGACAAGAACTTGTCGTGGCTTTCCTGCCGGGGCGCATTGGCAGCGGGATAATGGAATCAATTGCCCTGCATCGGCGCATCAGGTATGCTGTGCGCCGCGAACCCAAGTGTTCCCGCACACCACCACCCCATCATGCCAAAACTCTTCCGCGTACTCATTTGGGTTGCCGTTTCATTGCTTGGCGTGGTCGCCGTGGGGGTGATGGCCTTGCAACGCGGCGAGCCGGTCAACGCGTTGTGGTTGGTGACGGCGGGGGTGTGCAGTTTTGCGGTGGCCTATCGGTTTTACTCGGCCTGGCTGATGGCCAAGGTGCTGAGCATTGATGACCGGCGTGCGCCGGCAGCCGTCACCTGCAACGATGGCAAGGACTTCGTGCCGACGCCCAAATGGGTGGTTTTCGGCCACCATTTTGCCGCCATTGCCGGGCCCGGTCCACTGGTGGGCCCGGTGCTGGCAGCCCAATTCGGCTACCTGCCGGGGGCTCTGTGGATCCTGGTGGGTGCCACCCTTGGGGGCGGCGTGCATGACTCGGTGGTGTTGTTTGCCTCGATGCGGCGCAACGGCAAATCCCTCGGCCAGATGATCCGGGAAGAACTCAATCCGGTGCTCGGCATCATTGCCCTCATCAGCCTGCTGGCCATCATGACGATCCTGCTGGCGGTGCTCGGCCTGGTGGTGGTCAAGGCTCTATCAGAAAGCCCGTGGGGGCTGTTCACCATTGCGGCGACCATCCCGCTGGCCTTCATCATGGGCGCGGCAATCAAAAGCGGCAAAGTCAGTGTCACCGCCGCCACCCTCTTCGGCGTGGTCGGTCTGCTGGCGGCGGTGGTGGCCGGCAAATACCTGCCGCCGACGTGGGCCGCAGCACTCACCTTGAAATCCACCCAGTTGGCGTGGGTGATCATGATCTACGGCTTTGCGGCCAGCGTGCTGCCGGTGTGGATGCTGCTGGCCCCGCGCGACTACCTGAGCACCTTCATGAAACTGGGCACCGTCGCGGTGTTAGGCCTGTTCATTGTGTTTTTGGCACCGCCGTTGCAGATGCCGGCGCTCACGCCGTTTATCCAGGGCGGGGGTTTTGTGGTGCCCGGGCCGGTGTTTCCGTTTGTGTGCATCACCATTGCCTGCGGCGCCATCAGCGGCTTCCACTCGCTTATCGCCTCGGGCACCACTCCCAAACTGCTCACCCGCGAGAAGGATATCCGCCTCATCGGCTACGGCGCGATGGTCGTCGAAATGTTGGTCGCGCTGATGGCGGTCATCGCCGCCTGCGCGCTGCCACCCGGCGAGTACTTCGCCATCAACTCGCCGGTGGATCCCAACAATGCCGGCGCCGTTGCCGCCCAAATCCAAACCATTAATTCGTACGGCCCGACCTACGCCATCAGCCTGGAGCGGATGCAGACGCTGGCCAGCGACCTCGGCGAGATCCACATGATCGGCAAGGTGGGCGGCGCGCCGACCTTTGCGGTGGGCATGGCGCGGATGTTTGCGGCTGTCATCCCCGGCAACACCGCCCTCGCGTTGTGGTATCACTTCGCCATCATGTTCGAGGCCTTGTTTATCCTGACCACCCTGGACGCCGGCACCCGCGTCGGCCGCTTCCTCCTGCAAGATTTGTTAGGCGAGTTATCGCCGCGGCTGCGGGACACCCGTTCGTGGTTCAGCAACATCCTTGCCACCGGCCTGCTGGTTTCCGCATGGGGGTTTTTCCTGTACCAAGGGGCGCTCGATCCGGAAGGCATCGCCAAGAGCCTGTGGCCGCTCTTCGGCATTGCCAACCAACTGTTAGCGGTCATCGCCTTGTGCTTTGGCACGGTATGCCTCATCAAGATGGGCAAGGCCCGTTATTGCTGGACCACGCTGCTGCCGATGACCTTTCTCACCGTGGCAACCTACACCGCCGGCTGGATGAAAATTTTCTCGCCGCGGGCGGCGGGTTTTGTGCCGGCCATTCACAAGCTCGAAGGCAAAAT
Source organism: Luteolibacter sp. (assembly GCA_044351705.1). Lineage (GTDB taxonomy): Bacteria > Verrucomicrobiota > Verrucomicrobiia > Verrucomicrobiales > Akkermansiaceae > Luteolibacter. The sequence goes on from JBILFE010000287.1 coordinate 2,107, forward strand.
TGCTGCCGGCCTCGATGGTCCGGCGCTTGCCGCGGCCAAGACCTCGTTGTTCAACGCCCGCATCGACGTGGTGGTGGCTGCAACCTTGCTGGTCTTTGTCACCCTTATTGTGCTGGGCACCGCCTACGAATGCTGGCTGCTGCTGACCCGGCGCAAGCCCTCAGTGCTGCGCGAGAGCGCGTATGAAGTGCAGGCAGAGGCGGAGGCCGTCTAGCGTTTTGCGACGTGGCCGAGGTCGGGGCGCTGGCGCACGATGTTGGAGAGCATCCGGCGGCAATGGCCGTAGCTGGTGCGTTGGCCGAGGATTTCCGCACTGCGGTTGAATGACCCCCATTGCACGACAGTCATCTCGACATTGCGACTCCCCCATGCCCGCATCAGATCCTTGGTGGGCTCGTAAATATCCACCGTGGCATTGCCGGCAAGGGCGGATCCGTAGTCGTCGACCACGTAGAGGTAGGGCAGGCCGGAGATGCGGAACACGGTGCCGACCGGATAAAACGACCAATCGGCGGCCGCACTGCGGACGCGGTTGGAGTAACGCAGCGGGGTGCCCGTGGCATTGCTGTTGCCGTAAACGAGGTGGTCTTTTTCGCTGCAAGTGTAGGCGGTGGTGCGGACGATGCGGAGGCGGTCACTGAACGCGTAAACCGGCATCTGATGGCGGTCTTTCGGCCTGGAGGCTGCTGCCGCAATCGCCTTGGCGGACGGCGGGGCTGTTGGAAAACTCTCCGTACCGGAGAAAAAACCGTCGCCCCCACGAATCAGGGATTTGGGAAGTATGGCTAGACCCGTATCGCCGCAACTGGCAAGAAACAAGGTGGTAAGCGCGGCGGTGAGGGCAACGAGTCGGGATATCATGTGTGGGGTAACGGGTCAGTGTCGCGCCAGCATTGCTGACGTCTTCAGCTTCTAAATTCCCCATCCGGCCATGGCAAACTTAAAATTCACATGTTAGTAAAAGCCCCGGGCTTTTAGAATTCAAGTCGTTTAATTCCAATTCATTATGGAAAATATTTTCTGCTTGTTTTCTGCCGTGTGGCGGCGGAAGGTAAGCGGCGTGAGGCGCATTGTTTCCAGAGGGTTGTTTCCGCTGACGCTGCTGGCGGCGGTGGTGGTGGTGGGCGTGGTGATCTGGAGGGCGGGGCAAGCGCCTGAAATTCCTGCGCCGCGTGTTGGCTATCAGGAGGCGGATGCGCCGCTGATGCTGCCGGCCACGGGCGAGGTGGATGAGCGGTTTGCTTGGCTAAGCGCGTGGCAACGGGCGCAGGTGCCGCAGGCGGCGCGGTTTGATCCGCCGCTGGGGGCGGATCAGGGCGGCCTGACCTACAACGCGCAGAAATTCTGGGAGATGAACGCGGCGCGTGGCGGACGGCATCTCGGGGATGATCTCAATGGCATTGGCGGGATGAACACCGATTTGGGCGATCCGGTGTTTGCACCTGCGGATGGCTTGGTGGTTTTCGCGGGCGAACCCTCACCCGGTTGGGGCAACGTCGTGGTGGTGGCTCACAAGATGCCCGATGGCCGCCTCTTGCAGTCAATGGCTGCCCATCTGGAGCGCATCGAGGTCTTGCCGGGGGCCTTGCTCGCCCGTGGCGCGCGGCTTGGCACCGTCGGCACCGCACATGGCAATTATCCCGCCCATTTGCACTTCGAATTGCGCGCCAGCGATGAAGTGGATATCGGTGGCGGCTATGCGTTGCAGCCGCTGACCCGCTTGGACCCGTCCGCCACGGTGGCGGTCCTGCGCCACGCCGCGCCTGATGACTGCTCGCCATCGGTGCTCGCCCGCCTGCTCCGGCCCAATGACAACCCGTGGTCGGCCCTTGAAATGAAAGATGCCAGAGCCGCCGAGCGACTGTTGGAGATCCTTGGCAAGTAGCCCGGTGGTTCGGTGGCCGCTGGCGCGGCACGGTGCTTCGGTGGCCGCTGCGCGGCACGGTGCTTCGGTGGCCGCTGCGCGGCACGGTGGTTCGGTGGGTCAGTAATTCAGTAAGAGGCATACGCGCTCGCTCTCTTACCGAAGCACCGAAGCACCGAAACACCGAAACACCGAAACACCGAAACACCGAAACACCGAAACACCGAAACACCGACTCCCCCCCCTCTACTCCAGCACCGCGACGTTGGTGGTGCGTTCTTCGAGGTCGGCGCGCAGGCAGGCGTGGAGCTGGGGGTTGTGCAAGGCGAGGATGCCCAGGGCGGCCTGGGCGGCATTGACGGGATTGAGCACGGTCATTACCGGCACCTTGCTGGGGGCGCGCAGCGACGACCAGACATCGTCGGGGAATTTGGCGGCATCGGCGGGGATGGTGATGACGGGGACGCAGGTGGCGGCGGCGAGGGTGGGGCCGGCGCCGTTGGACATGCCGATGTAGGCAATGACCACCGTGTCGGAAACTTCCTGGGTGAGACGCGCCAGCTCCAATATCCCGCGCAGCGGTTCCTTGTGGACCGAACAGGCGATGGTGAGCGTCGGGATTTGGCCGTGCGAGAGCTTGGCAACGGCCTCGACCACGGGTGCCAGATCATCCTTGGGTGAACCCGCCCACACAATGACGCGCTGGCGCGGCAACACGAATTGCGAAGTGAGGCGCTCGACCAAACGATAGCTTCTAACAACATCGGACAACTCGCCACCGTCCCGATAGATTTGTTTGTCGATGTACGAGCCGTCTTCGATGACGCGCCAGGAATCGTTGTCGATGACGTCGGCGAGCAGCAAGTTGCCGGTGGGGTCGATGCCGAATTCCACTTTCATATCGACGAGTTTGCGGCCTTGGAGTTGCCAGGCTTTTTCGAGCACGAGGAACGTTTGGCGGGCGCGACGGGACATTTCCGCGAACCATGCGGACTCGCCGGGCTGGCTGAAAACCTCGCTTGCCGGCAGCACCAGAAAGGGTTCCTGGGTGGCAAAAGGCTTGGCGGGATGAAACAGGCTGATAGAGCCGGCCGCTTCATTCCAAATCATATAGGGATCATCGCAGGTGAGTTCGTGCTCATTCCAGCGCCGGTCCTTGGTCTTGAGGAAAAACTCGACGATGAGCTTGGGAAACAGCTGCCCCTTGGTTAGGTGGGGGGCGCGTTTGAGGAATGACCCGTGGGCTTCGCGGCGGGTGACCACCTCGTAAGGCAGCATCCGGCAGGCCGGGGCGATGAACCAGTCCACGCCGCCCTGGGCGTCGAAAGCCACCGGAATCCGGCAGGCTTGCAGCAGGCGGAACACATTGCA
>JBILFE010000232.1:0-5951 GCA_044351705.1 Luteolibacter sp.
CACCGCAAGATGCAGGATGCTGCGTTGCGAGGCGTCGCGGTCATCGGCCTTGGCCCCCGATTCTAACAACAACAAGGCGATTTCCGTCTTATTGCGGAGCACGGCTTGGGCCAGGGGGGAGCGGGATTTATCACGGCCTTGGTGTAGGCTGGACGGGTTGGCGGAGAGGTGGAGACGGACGTCAGCGAGGTCGCCACGGGCGATGGCCTCATCGATGGTTTGATAGGCGGGAGTGGCGGCGACGGCAGAGACCACGCCCTGCGGGGGCACCTCGATGCCAGCGCACCAGACGATGCTGTTGATGACTAGCTGGCGGAAATCCTTGTTGGCCCAGTAGCGGTATGCATGCCCGCCGGTACAGCCGAAGCCGCGTGATTTGTTAGGGTTTTGAACCACCCAGGCGAGCGTCTGTGGAATGTGGTCGGCCAGCGCCTTGCGCACGGCGGGATTGCCCGTGCGCGGTCCGTCTGCGCCGAGGGAATCCGCCGGCGGATGGGCTTGCAGCAGCGGCGTGATGTCGGCGCGGAAACGCAGATGATAGTATAACTCGTCGTCCATATCAAATGGCGCAACGCCGCGCGTGGCCGGATGGCTGGCAATCATGGGATGGGGCATTTTCCAGACCGGATTGACCGACCACTCGGCATCGAAGTGGCCGCCGATGGCGTCATCCAGCAATTCGATCAATGCCGGGTCCTGCGGTTCCAACGCCCAGTGGATGACGGCGAGACCTTTGCCGGCGGCATAGTGCTGGCGCAGTTCGGCGGCATGCCCATTGGCGGGGTGTTTGTCCATGCCATCGCCATAAATGACGATGGCATCGGCGGCCGTCACTTTGGAGGCGTCTTGTGGCCAACCGTTGGAGACCTCCACCTTGAGATCGAGGCCACTGTTGGCCAGATGTTGGGCGAGCAAGGCGCAGGCGGCCGGGTGCTCATGCATGCCAAGGTCATGGCTTTTGGGGCCGGCGACGAAGAGGATGTTTTTGGGTGCGGCTGACACGGGCGCAAGCAGCATGAAAAGCACGAGGCAGGATTGATGGAATCGCATAGGTCCGGGTGGATACGGGTATGGCACAAGGGATTTATCGCCATTCTTAAAATATCTCAGTTGCCATGAAAGATGACCCGCAGGCTCGAAGTATCGGTGCCGAAGTTGGCTACGCAACTTTTCGCAGTAAATGCCTTTTCCACCCCCACCCATCAAACCATGCAACCTGTAAGCAATCGCCGTTCATTTCTCGCATCCACCACCCTGCTGGGAGCCGGTCTGGCCGCCAGTTCACTTTTTGCAGTGAATCTCACGGCCGACACCAAAAAGGTAAAAGTCGGACTCATCGGGTGTGGCGGCCGCGGCACCGGCGCGCTCAAAGACTTTCTCGAAGCGTGTAAAATCCTCGGTATCGAGGGCCAACTCGTCGCCACAGGTGACGCATTTCAAGCGGAGGCGGAAAAAGCCGGTAAAAAACACGGTCTGGCGAGCGAGCGTTGCTTCGGTGGATACGACGCCTATCAGAAAGTACTTGCCACCGATTGTGACTTTGTGGTGATGGCGACGCCGCCATCATTCCGGCCATTGCATTTGGCGGCGGCGGTGGAAGCTGGCAAGCACTGTTTCATTGAAAAGCCGGTGGCGGTGGATCCGGTTGGCGCACGTTCGGTCATCGCCAGCGGCGAAAAGGCGGCGGCAAAAGGGCTGGCGATTGTCGCGGGCACCCAGCGCCGCCACATGGCCGACTATTTGCGCAACAAGGCGCTCATCGACGCCGGGGCCATCGGTCAGATCAAGGGCGGGGTGTTGCAATGGAACGGCGCCGTGCCGTGGATCGCGCCGCGCCGCGCCGGTGAATCCGATACGTCCTACATGACCCGCAACTGGCTCAGTTTCACCGAGCTCTCAGGGGATCACATCGTCGAGCAACACGTTCACAATCTGGATGTCGCGGTTTGGTTCCTCGGCCGTCTGCCGGTTTCCGCCGAAGGCTTCGGCGGGCGTGCCCGCCGTGAGACCGGCAACCAGTTCGACTTTTTCAGCATCGATTTCGACTTCGGTGATGGGGTCCACATTCACAGCCAGTGCCGGCAGATATCCGGCACGCATGGAGCGGTGGGTGAATTGTTCACCGGCACGGAAGGAATCTGTTACGGCGGTGGAAAGCTCACCGGCAAGCAAGTGAGCGTGCCAGAGATCAAGGTGGAATCTGGCAATGCCTATGTGCAGGAGCATGTGGACCTCATCCGTGGCGCCCTGGCCGGCAAGCCACTCAACGAGGCCAAGACCGTTGCACAATCGACTTTGGTGGCCATCATGGGCCGGATTTCAGCCTATACCGGGGGGCTCGTCCGCATGGGCGATTTGCTCCAGAATGACAAATCCGCGCTCTACAACTTCGCCTGCACCCCCACGGCCCTGGATTTTGAAAAAGGCCCGATCAAGCTGCCCGCAGAAGTCCCGGCGGTTCCTGGAAATGATGCCAAACCGCACGTCCGCGCATGATTCATCGTTTGGCTAACACCCACTCGAACTCACCGGCGATCTGGGCCTCCACCGGGCGTTGCAGTCCCGCCGGCAGCACGCCCCACGTGTAGGTTTCTATCTCGTAATGCTGGCAGGCATCCGGATGCGCGCGCCGCCATTCTAACACCTCAAGGGTTTGCCCGCGGGTCGAGCGCAGGGGCGCCGCCGGTTCCGCATCCAGCGGAATGTGGAAATGCACGCGGGCTTCTTGATAGTGCGTGACGTCCAGCGTGCCGGCGTCCACGGCATGAAGAAAATCCGGCAGATCCTGGAAGCGCCTGAGGTCACCATCGCCGGTGCGGCGCAGCAGGACCTGGTGGAAATACGTCGGCTCGTTGAAGGCGCGGATGGCCGCGAGCGCGGCGGCATCGTCAGGGGGAAAAGCCAGCGCGCTGGATAGATGGATTTTGGAAATGCGGATGTTGGAGGATTCGAGGAGATCCAGGGCTTGGCGCGGAGAATCGTACTCCAGCGCGAAATGGCAGGCATCGACGTTCACACCGATGCGACGGCGGATGGCATCCACGGAGGGGGCCCGGGCCTCCAGGTCATGGAAGAACGCGAGGGTCTCCACCGTGTTCTCGAAATGTCCCAGCGGCTCGGGCTCCAAACCGAGGTGGAAATCATGGCCTGACTTTTCTGATAGATCGTCGAGAAAGCCGGCCAGATCGATTAGATGGTGGCGGATCAACGCCTCATCCGCGGCGAAGGACTTGAATGAGCCCGGCAGGGTGGACACCGAGGCGCTGATGTCCGGACGGGCGATGGCCGCGAGAATGCGGAACAGATCCTTGGTGTAAGCGAGCCTGGCAGGGTCGCTCCAGTCCGGGCGGAACACCTGCTCCTTGACTCGTGTCCCATGGAAGTTGCCATAGGGAAATCCATTGATGGTGAAGACATAGGTGTTGGTGCCAGCCAGCCAAGCACGGAAATGGGCAAGCTGACCGCCTTCCAGCAATTCCTTGGCCGCCACGGCCGAGAGCCGCAGGCCGATGGCAAAGGGCGCGTCCGGCGGCAGTGAACCCTGCGCGCGCAGCAGGTTTCTAACGGCCAGAACGTTGGTTTGCAGCATCCGCAGCGTTTCCGCCCAGGTTTCCGCCGGGTGGATGTTGGTGCAATAGGCGAGATGGGAGGAGCCGAATTTCATTCAAACAAACCGTGGCGACTGGCGCAGGAATTTCCGTGGGTTGTGATAGACGATTTGCTCGATGGCGGCGGCCGTGTGCTGGCGCCTTTGCATTTCCAACATGCAGCGCGGGACGGCGAGCGGGTCGGACACCCCCCAATCACAGGCGGAGTTGATCCACAGCCGTTCGGGGCCGTAAATCTCCAACATGTCGATGGCGCGGTTGGGCGAGCATTTGCTCTGTGGATAGAGCGTCATGCCGGCCCAGTATCCGGCATCCAGGACTTGGGCAATCGTGTGTTCCTCGACGTGATCGATGATGACTTTGGCGTGGTCGAGTTGGGAAAAGTTGGCCAGGGAGTCAAGGGTCAGGCGGGTGCCTTTGAGTTTATCCTCGAGGTGGGGAGTGTGGATGAGGATGGGCAGATCGCGGTCCAAGGCGAGCTGGACATGTTGTTCAAAGATGGCGAGTTCGTTGCGGGTGTTCTTGTTGAGCCCGATTTCGCCGATGCCTAACACATTGGGACAATCCAGGAACTGCGGGATGATGGCCATGACCTCGCGGGCAAAGCCGGGGTCATCGGCTTCCTTGGGATTGATGCAGAGCCAGCAGTAATGTTTGATGCCGTATTTCGCCGCGCGGCGCGGTTCGTAGTCCGTGAGTTGGCGGAAGTAATCGAAAAATCCGTGGGCCGATGAGCGGTCAAAACCCGCCCAAAACGCCGGCTCGCAGAGCACCTCGCAACCGGCTATGGCTAGTTTTTCGTAGTCGTCGGTGGTGCGACTCACCATGTGGGCGTGCGGCTCGATGTATTGCATGATTGAAGATTCAGGGCTTAAACATGGGTGCCTGGATGCGGGGCGCCGAGGGCACCCTGAAAGGTGGCCTGCGGGATGGGATCCACGCTCTGATCAGAGAAGGCGTCAAGCACGGCGCGAGCGCGGTCCGGACGCGCGGTCAGGAGCAGCGGGATGGCGGCCTTGAAGGCGTCATAACGGAAGTCCGCCGCGCCGGGGTGGCGGTCGATGCGATCGAGAAACGCGGCAATATCGATGAGCTTGTGGCGTGCGTCGATGAATTGAAGGTCAAGGAGGTCCTGTTTGCTCGGCATGGGCGGAGTATAATGCGCAATAATCAAATTCCAATCGTTATGTTGTTCCAACCGTATCGGGGGAGCCTTGGACTGCGGTGACTCGTCACCGCTTTTGAGCACCAGAGCCATGGTGACGAGATGATCGCCGTTCTCAGTCTATCCAGCTCCGCACCACGGACACAAGTGTCCGGCCCCCAAAGCGGTGACGAGTCACCGCACTCCATGCCCTCACCCGAAAACGCAAGACCGCCGACAACCCGCCCGTACCATGCCCATGTGCCCCCCACGCCGCTTGCTCGTGCCAGTGTTGATAGCCGTTGTGGTGCCGTCATTTGCGCGGTCGGCCACGGCACCGGATCCGGCAAACGAGAAGCTGCCCGCAGCCGTCACAACCTTGATAGAGCCCGCTGCGGCGATGGCCAAGATGGAAACCGCGGTGCCGGCTGAGGTGTTAGACAACTTCAAGAAACAACATCCGGCCAGGTTCTGGCTGTTCGGCGAGGACCGCCAGCTTGCCGTCCGCAGAACCGTCATTCCCGCCCATTGGTTCGAGAACGGCGCGAAACAGTTCCAACAATTCTCCGGCGTCGCCCAGCCGGGGGAGTTCTATGTGTTTCAGGTGGGCTTGGTGCCGGGGGAGGAAACGCGGCCATTGGATTGCAGGGTCGTCTTTGACTCGCTGCCGGGCGCGGAGGCGAGCGTTCTATCAGGCACCGATTATCCTAGCGCCCGGAAGGGCGAGCGGAGGTTGTTTTTCAGTTATCTTGATTATGGCAAGCTTTGGGACGAACCCGTAAAACCCATTTGGATCGGCCTGCAAATTCCCGATACCACGCCACCCGGAACCTATCAGGGACAGGTGGCGTTCCGGAAATCGGTCTTCAGAAGCAGCATTGACGCGATTTTGTCCCCCAATGGCCCCCCCCCGATCAACGAGCACCTGACATTTTCCATCGAAGTCAAGGGCGGCCCCGTGACAGAATCCGGCACCGGCGACGCCTGGCGGCTCGCCCGCCTGAAATGGCTCGATTCGAAAATCGGCGACAGCGAGGCGGCCGTGACGCGCCCGTTCTCGCCGGTCAAAGTGAACCAACCTAACCGCACGCTGGGCATTCTCGGTCGTCGCCTCACGCTCGGCGCCAACGGCATCCCGGCGCAGTTCACCAGCTACTTCTCCGCCAGCAACACCAGGATTCTGGCAACCGGGCGGGATG
>JBILFE010000447.1:0-3929 GCA_044351705.1 Luteolibacter sp.
TAGGTGAAGACGGTGCGCGATTGGGCGGTTCCGGCAATGCCTTCCAGAATGGTGGTTTGCCAACCGCTGGCCAGCACCTGCGGCTGCGGCAACTCCACCCCTTCGATGCGCGCGGATTTTTTATCAGAACCCGTGACGTCATACGCTTGATTTTGCCAGGTAATGAGGGTGGCGGTGGTGACGTCTGAAATCACTGCGGGCGCCGGCACTGCGGGCTCCGGCTTGCCCAGCGCCGCCAGCCCGGCCACATGCGCCCGGTAGGTCTTGGAGAACACCACAAAGCGGGACTCGCCGGCCTCCAGCGTCAGCGGCACGCGCACGCCGCCGGCTTCGTTGGAAAACAAGCCGCACGGCGTGACCGACCCGTCGAGCGGGTTCCAGAACGCCGGTTGCAACTTGCCATCCACATGGAAGAGCGGTGCCGCTTGTTGTCGCGACCCTAACACATTAGCCACGAAATAGATGTCGCCATCGGTGGTGTGGCGGTGGATCCAGCGCAGTCCGGAGCTATCTGTCAGATCCGGCGCGCAGGCCAATTCCCGCAGCGCGGCCTCGAGTCCACCCTGCGCAAACACGCGGCCCAGGCCCACTTGGCGGGAGGCACCGGCGGCTGATTTGTCTGGCGTGCTCCACAGGCTGGCGGCCATGGCCCGCACCTGATCATCACAAGCCGGGAAATCCTTGAGACTGGGAGAGCGCTCGGGAGCGGCACCATAGATGGCGCCGCCTTGTTCGACCAAGGATTTCAGCTTGGCCAGCATCTCCGGGCGCATCGTCTTGATGGGCGGCAGCACTAACAACTTGTATGACATGCCGTCCGGCAAGGTGAAGCGGCCGTCCTTGATGGTGAGGCGGCTCATGATGGCGTCGCCATTGATGAAGTCATACGAATAACCGGCGGGCAGTGCGGGTTCCAGCGGGCCGTTCATCATCGGCGCGTCCTCGCCACAGAAGTAGGCCACATCGGCCACATAACGTCCCTGTTGCAGCAAATACTGGCAGCGCCGCAGATAATCGACCCAACTTTTCGCCTCGAAGAACCAGGCGTTCTTGCGATGCAGCGGCAGGCCGAACCATGGCGTGATGATGTTGGCGTTGTCGTCGGGCTGATGGACATAGACATGGAAAACGAAGTGATTGATGCCCTGCGCAAACATATTGTCGCCCCGCGTCTTCAACTGCGCCGGGGTCCGCTTGAAATCGTTCTGGCTGGTGAAGGCCTCCGCAAAGCAGATATTCTTGCCGTAGACATGCACCGACGATGATGCCAGGCGGCACTCGACGGAGCCGAGATTATCGCCGGTACCGAACCAGAACTCGCCGCCGACCAGATCGGAGTTTTTGCCATACAGCAACGACTCGCCCGGAAATCCCCAGTGGCCATAATTCTCCAGCCACAACTTCAGCCCGTTTTTGTTAGCTACCTCGCGCAGGCCGCCGACGTAGCCGTCGGCCACCTCATCGGCCACCAGACGGCGCAAGTCCCACAGGAACCGGTCGGTCATTTCGGGAGATCCCACGACCCGCCCCGAAAGGGACGTTAGATAGGGCAGCGGATCATACCCATAACGGGTTTTGAACAGTTCGCCGAGACCGTCGGTCCAGTTCTGTGAGCCCATCTCATAACTGTCGGCCACGCAGTATTTGAAGGCCGCGCGGTCCCCCCCGGCCAGGCGCCGCAGCAACTCACCGAGGTGCGCATCAAAGTGACCAGCGATGTGCTTGCGGCTCATCTTGTCGCATTCGAGGCCGGTGGCCTCCGGGTTGGCCGGCGAGTTTTTGGTGCCGGTCGGTGTCAACCCGAGGCGTTGGATCACCCACTCGCCATCCGGCACCTCCCAGGTGAGGGTGCCATCCGCCGCCATTTTGGAACTCAGATCCACTACCTGCTGCGGTTGGATTGCCAGCGATTTTTGTGTTAGGACGGGTTGCGCGGGCCATGCGTAAAAGTCCCATGCCGGGACCGGTTGCTGGTACATTTTGCCGAGTTGTTTATCGACAAAATATTCGGTGCGGGCGGCGGCGGACAGATCGAGTTCCGCGAGGGCGAAGGCGGGTGTAGGGCTGGGAAACACCACCCGCCAGTGACGCCCGGTGGTTTCAGGAAACGCGACGCACACCGCGCCGAAGATCATCGGGCCGACGTTGACGTCGCTGTTGCTGCGGTCCACCACAAAGGATCGCACCGGTCGCCAGGTGCTGCCATCGTCCGACACATCGAGTTGTCCCTTGACGTTGATCTTGGCGGCAGCAGGTGTTAGAGTGAGGCTGCGCGCGGTGAACGGGGTTTTGAAATCCAGCACCAGCGCCGTGGGGTTGGCTGCGTCACCATTGGCGGCAAATGAGCACACCGTCGCCGGATCCCGGTCAAACAGGCGTGCCGGCACATCCCCCTTGGGGCAGGTGCCGTCCGGTTGGCGGCTCGCCAGGTTGTCGTCGTCGGCGGTCGGACGTGGGAACGCCAGCACGGTTAGATCCATGAACGGTTGTTTTGGCACCGCCAGCTTGGCGGCAAACTTTTGCGGGCCCTTGACCACGGTTTCGCTTTGGATGATGTAGCGCATCGCTTGTTCCGGCTTGATCCAGGGGCCGCCGGATTGGCTCCAACCGGGCGAATTGAACACGCCGATATCCACGCCGGTGCGGCCGGCCTCGCGGACCGCGTGGGTCATCGTGTCCCACCACGGGTCGGAAAGGACTTTGATAGGTCCGACACCGGGCCCCTGGCCGCCGATGTTGCCGATGAAGGCGGTGCCGATGCCGACTTTGGCCATGGCCTCAAGATCCTTGGTGATGCCGTCCTTGCTGATGTTGCCACTCATCCAATACCAATAACACCACGGCCGGGTCTGCGCCGGCGGCTCGCGAAACTCGGTTAGGAGCGGGGCCGTTTCCACCCCCTGGGCCAATATTGATAAACCCAGGCTTAGCCATGCGCTTGTGTGTAAGTAATTCATGTCAATGGTTGTTATTTGTCAGTGGTTTCGGCGGCAATGAGGAATACGGAGTGCACCGGCGGAAGTTTCACTCGAACGCGCGTGATTTTGCCGTCGGCGTGTTCATGCTCGATGGCTCTGATCTTGCCGTCGTGGGGGTCCCACAGCTCGGGCGTGAGCGTGCCCCGCAGCCGCACCGTGATGTCCAACTCCTGGTCGGAGGAATTGGCTAACAAATAGATGGCGAGACCATCCTTGACCTTGTGGATATAGGACAGGTTGCCGCCCTTGACCGTTAGGTCGTGCTCGATGACCACGTCGCCGTCGGGCAAGGCCTCGTCGATGGCGGCTTTGAGGGCAGCCGGGGTGGGCGTTGGAACAAACCAGGCGCGGCCGCCATTGGCGTTTTTCGGGCCTGCGGCAGCCACATTCCCGCCTGCGGGCCGGCTGCCATCGCCGAAGATGGCGGCCACCAACTGCCGCACCTCGTCGTCCTTGCCGAACTCGGCCGCGGTATCGGGCAGGCGGGTGGTGGCAATCACTTGTCCGCCCTGATCGTAAAAGTCCTTGATCTTGCGCAGGCTGGTGACGCTGATGGCCCGTGAGCCGGGGATGATGAAGACGCGGTAACGCTCCCAGTTGACGGGGTTATTGAGCCGCAGCGCGTTTCCTTCCACGGCGCAGCGCTCGTCTAACACCTCTGGGTGTACAAAGGTGAAATCGCGCCGCACGCCCAGGGCCAGCGCCTCGCCCACCTGCATGTAGTCAGCCTCCGGCACCTCCACGCACCCCTGATAGGGGTCGCCGGGACCGAACCAACTCCCGGCCTGCAATGTGGCAATCGGATACAGCACCCCGATGTCGGCCACGTGCCGCCCGCCCTGCAACAGCCGCTGGAGGCGGCCGATATAGGAGTTGTATTCAGGCAGCGCGGGACCATAGGTGGCCGCGTTAGGTGTTAGGTCAGGCTTAAAAATGATCTTGGCCTGGTCA
>JBILFE010000233.1:0-5948 GCA_044351705.1 Luteolibacter sp.
ACCGGCTTCGCCCTGGATCTAACACTAACGACGGAGCCGGGAGTGGAGCTGCGTGTGACCAAGGCCGACGGCCTGTTACCGGTGGCGCCTATTGACGCGCATCAGTTTGTTGGCACCGGTGTTGCGGCGGTGGAGGTTCAGGTGACGCCCGGCGGTCCGGGTTCGCGCGGATTGGAATTGTTGGATGTGGCGTTGGCGGGCAAATTGGCGGCGGATGGCGAGAGCGTGGCATTCACTCTAACAGGAGTGGCGCGGGCGGTGGAGAGCGGTTCGATGACCGAGTTGTTCAGCGGCGCGGCGTTGTCGTCCGGAGTGGCGGGTGATGGCTGGCATCTGGCGCTGCGCAAGGAGAAGGAGAGTTATGTCTATGATTTGGTGGCGGAGCGTGGCGGGGATTTGCCGGTGGTGGTGGACTTTTTGGTGCCGATCACCCGCAAGGGTGACTGGCGCACGCTTGGCTTCAATCTGCCGGCTGGAGTAGTGGTGCCGCTGCGGCTCGCAGGCATGGGTAAAACCGTGGAGTTCAGCCGCGGCATGGCGGTGGTGCCGGAGCGGGATGCCGAGCAGTGGCGGGGATTTCTCCCGGCCAACGGCGCGGCAACCCTGGCATGGCGCGTCGCCGGCGCGGTGGCGGATGGCACCTTGTTTTTTTCCAGCACGGAAACCACCGATGTCAGGGTCGGCAGCGGCTTGCTGCGGCAGTTGTCGGTGGTGGATCTGCGCGTGTTGCAGGGCAAGCTGGCCGAACTCGCATTCACTCTCAACGGGCCGGGCGAAGTGCTCTCGGTCGCCGGTGAGGCGGTGCTGGGATGGTCGGTGAAAGAAGACAATGGCGAACGCCGCTTGGAGGTGAAACTCAATCAGCCGATTGAAGGTGCCAGCCGGATGGTCATCGAGTGCCAGGCCGCGCTGGGTGGATTTCCCCTGCGTGCCGAGGCCTTGCGGCTGTCACCGCGCGGCGCGCTGCGTCACAGCGGCTGGCTGCGGGTGGCCAATGAAGGGGCTGTTAGAATCGAGGTGTCCGATGCCAAGGGCTTGATCCAACTCGCGCCCGGGCAATTTCCCGGCGGGGTGGATGAGAAGTTGCGGCAGGTGTTTGCCTATCGGTTTCCAGCGGCGGACTACAGTTATGCCATCCAAGCGGACCAGGTGATGCCGGAAGTATCCGTCACGGAAGTCACGGTGTATGAACTGGCCGAGACCGACCGGCGGGTGTTTTCCGAGATCGAACTCGACATCCGCGAGGCCCCCTTGCGCGAGTGGGAGTTAGAGATTCCAGCGGATCACGCGGTGGCTTCGGTCACCGGTGCGGCGGTGGCCGATTATGTGGTGGCCAGCGAGGCCAGCGGCGGGGTGCGTCGGCTCAAGGTGATTTTCAAACAGGCGGTGGAAGGCCGCCAGCTTGTTAGTTTGCGCTTGGAAAAAAACCAGGCGGCCAAGGCCGGCAGTTGGGACCTTGCCCCGTTGGGATTTCCGGCGGTGAAGTCGCGCCGCGGGTATGTGGGTGCGGCGGCGGCGGCGGGCTATCGCTTGGTGGCTGGCAAGACCGCGGGTGTGGCCGAGGTGCCGGTGTCGTTTTTCCCGAGGAAAACCCCGGGCCTGCAACAATCGTTCCGCCTGCGCGAGGATAAATGGACGGTGGGCCTGACCGTCGAGGCGCTCGGACAAAGCGTGCAGGCGGATGTCTTTCATTTGTATTCGCTCAAGGCCGGGGCGTCTTATGGCAGCGTGTTGATCAATTACTTCGTGGTTGGGGCACCGGCCAATGAATGGAAAATTTTCGTGCCGGATGGCATCGGCAATATTGATGTGATCGGTCAGAATGTTGGGCGTGACTGGCGCAAGGACGGCAGCACGCTGATTGTGCCGTTGTCGCGTCCGGTGTTAGGCACGGGCACGCTGCTCATCACCTTCGAGCAACCGCTCAATGCCCAGGGTGGTGAGTTGTCACCGGGCGAGGTGCGGCCGCTGGGCGTCCAGGGTGAGCGCGGGTATGTGCAGGTGGTGAGCCCCTTGCAGGTGAACTTCGAGGTGTCGAAATGTGAGGGACCCTTGTTAGTAATCGATCCGAGCGAGTTGCCCGCAGAGTTCCGCTTGCTCAGCAGCGCGCCCACCCTGGCCGCCTGGCAATACACCGCCAGGGATTTTAAGATCAGCACTCAAATCAAGTGGTTCGCTCCCGGTGAAACCGCGGAACAAGTGGTGGATTTCCTCAAGCTCAGCAGCCAGATCTCACGCGATGGCGAGTGGGTGACGGATGCTCGCTTGTTTGTCAAATCCCGCGGCCGCAACACCCTGCGCCTGACCCTGCCGGAAAAGGTGGTGCTGTGGGAGGCCAAGGTCGGCGGCCAGGCGGTCAATGCCCGCCGCGATGGTGGCGAAACCCTCATCCCGCTGCCGGCAAGCATCGACCCCAAACAAGCGGTCGAGGTCTCCATGCGCTATGGCGCCAGATCCAACAACTCCAGACATCTCAGGCTAACAGCCCCCAAGCTGGCGGCACCCGTGGTCATCGGTGAGTGGGCGGTCCGCAGCGATGAAGGACGCCAGTTGGTCCCCCATGGCGGAACTGCGGAATTGATCCGGCCGGCGCTGGCCGAGGATGGCTTTGCTTGGATTTCAAGACGCGGCGGCGCGGCCGCGGTTTGTGTTTTGTTAGGTGCGGCGACGCTGCTGCTGGGCAGGGGAACTCCGCAAAAGGCGCGCCGGATCATGGCGTTGCTCGGCGGTTTGGCGCTGATTCTGTGCGCGTTGGGACTCGGTGTGGATGCGCTGGCGTCGATGCGCGGCAATGCCAAGGTGTTGGAGTATGCGGCGCCAGTGGTCAAGGCCGGCAGCGAGGTGGCGGTGGTGGTGGGCAATGTGGCACCGTGGCAGGCCATAACGAGTTGGGCAGTGTGGTTGGGCATGGCACTGGGTGTCGGGATATTGCTGCGTGGTGTCGTGGCGCGGGACCGCTGGTGGAAATCCTGTGGCCTGGCAATCATGGGCGTGGCGGTGCTGTCCATCCATGGCGGGGCCCCCTTGTTTTTCCTGCTGCTGGCCGGTACCGCCGCCCTGTGGTGGTTGCCGCGGGCATGGCAATTCATCACCAGCCTGCGCAAACCCCAAGTGGCCCAGGCTCTAACAATGATGTCATTTCTAGCAGTACTATCCAACGCTGATATCCGCGCCGCGGAAGTGGCGGCAGTGATGCCGGCGGAAGCCATGATTCACGATTGGCAGATTCATGACGGACGGCTGCGCGGATCCGTGGAAGTGACGGTGCGCGGGCCGGCGGCTGAGCGCTATTTGCTGTTGCGGGCACCGGCGGTGTTGAGCGGGTTCGAAGGCACGGACCTGCGGGTGGTCAAGGCGCCGCTGGACGGCGCGGACGCATACTATATCATCGCCGGGGCCGCTGGCAGGCTGACTGGCACGGCCGTGTTTGAGATGCCCTTGGCGGATCCAGTCAAAGGCTGGCTGCTGCCAAGTGGCCCGGCCGCCATGCGCCGCGTCAGCGTGCGCTGGGACCAGCCGGGCTGGGAGTTTTTCTCGGCACATGCCGCCAAGGTCATGGCTATCGATGGCCTGCCAGCCACATCCAGCGGGGCCGTGCTGGTGCTGAGCCCTGCCGATTCTGTTAGCATCCAGGCCCGCGCCAAGCAACGCGATGTGGGGGCCGAAGAAGTCCGGTTTTTTGCCGAGGTGTCCAATCTTTTCCTGCCCGGCCCGGGGGTGGTCAACGGCCGCCACCGGGTGGCGGTGCGGCCGGCGCAAGGGCGTATGTCGGCCATGGTGATGAAAGTCCCGGACGGCTTCACGGTGAGTGATGTGACCCACGGACCGGTGGGGTCGTGGCGGTTTGATCCGGGCACGCGCGAGTTGCGGGTGGCCGTGGAACCGGCGCAGGCCAAGGCGTTCTCTCTAACAATCGAAACCCAGCGGGGCGCGGGCGCCCTGCCCATGGACTTGGATCTGGAACCGCTGCGAGTGGAGGGCAGCGCCGGCGAAATCGGTTTCCTGGCACTTGCCTTCGGTGACGAGGCGCAACCGGAACGCGTCGATGTGAGTGGTTTGTCGCGGGTCAACCCGGAGGATTTCAATGCCGAGTTGTTGCCGCGCGACAAGGACGGACATCCGCTGGTGTTGTTGCAACACGCCTTCCGTTACGGTGCGGGTGCCGTCAGCGCCCGCGTCAAGGTCACCGCAGTGGCTCCCGAGTTGCGGGCGGAGTCGTGGCAGTTGGTTTCGTTAGGCGATGACCGGCTGCTGGTGGCCACCCATCTGGCAGTGACCATCACCCGCAGCGGGGTGTTCCGCCTGGCCTTGGAAATTCCGGATGGACTGGAAATCGAAAGCGCCACCGGCGAGGGCCTGAGCCACTGGACGGAAAGCAAAACCAGCGGCAAGCGGGTGCTGACGCTCCACTTGGCCGGCAAAACCATCGGCAAGCGCGAGTTCAACCTGTCTCTAACCGGTCCGCCGCCGGGTGCCCAGGCGGCTTGGTCGGTGCCGCGTCTAACCGTGTTGGAGGCGTCGCGTGAAACCGGCGTGGTCACCGTCGTGCCGGAGCGCGGCATGCAGGTCCGGGCGGTCACCCGCAAGAACATCTCACAGGTGGATCCGCGCGAGTTGGTGCAACTGCCACAGGCAAGTGCCAAGGCGGCGGCGCAGCCGGGGGCCCTGGCTTACCGCCTGCTGCAAGGCGATTGGTCCTTGGGGCTGGCCATTGGCAAGCTCGATTCGTGGGTGACCGCGCAGGTGTATCATGAGGCAACGCTGCGCGAGGGACAGATACTGAGTCGTGTCGTGTTAGGGTATCGCATCGAAAATGCGGCGGTCAAGGCATTGCGGGTGCGCATTCCCGGGCTGGATGCGGCGGCGGCGGCCACCGTGCGTGCCAGTGGTGCGGCCGTGGCGGATTTGGTGGCGGTGGAGGGCAAGGAGGGATTGTGGGAGATCCGTTTCCAGCGCGGCGTGGCCGGCGAAACCAGCGTCGAGCTCGAATACCAGCGCCGCAGCAAGGACGACGGCACCGAACAGATCGAACCGCTGATATTGGAGCAAGTCCGCCAAAGCACTTACTTCATGGCATTGCGCGCCGCAGGACGGCTCGAGCTTGAGGCCGGCAGCCTGCCGCGTGGCTGGCAGCGGGCGGATTGGGCGGTGGTGCAATCGACGCTGGGTCAAGCCGCCGGCAATGTGGCACCGTTGATGGCGTTCCGGGTGGCTGACCAGGAAGTCGCGTTACCTGTCGTGCTGAAACGTCTCGATCTGGCGGACTTGCAACGGCTGCGCGTCGCGGCCGGCTCTCTAACAACCCTGCTGGCGCCGGCAGGTGAGGCCCTCACCGCCGTTGAATTGCAGATGGAAGTCATCGGCAAGGCGACCTTGAGATTGAAGCTGCCCAAGGGGGCGGAATTGTTCAATGTGCTGGTCAATGATGAAGGTGCCACCTTGGTTCGGGAAAATGACGAGTGGTTGTTTTATGTGTTTCCATCCCCGGAGATTGGCAAGCCTGCCATGGTGCGCTTTGTCTATTCCGCCGCGACTGGCAAAGCCACCCGGCTGGAAGGACCGGTGCTCAATGTGCCGATGGAAAACCTGACCTGGCGCGTGCTGGTGCCGGAGGGCTGGCGGATGGCAAACCATCACGGGGATTTTGATTTGAAACAACAGAACGTGATGGGATCGTTCCGGCTCGAGGACTATCAGATGTTTTCCGTGGTCAAGCGCAGGAGTGACTCCAAGCGGGCCTCGGCATTGCTCGACCAAGCCAATTCCTATTTGCAACAAGGCGAGCAGGATAAGGCCAGCCTGGCCCTGGGCAATGCCGTGCGCAGCAATCAACTCGATGCGGCCACCAACGAGGACGCCCGCGTGCTGCAATACAAAACCAAAACCCAACAGGCGGTGCTCGGCCTCAATACCCGCCGCCAACGGCTGGTGCTCGACAACCGCTTGTC
>JBILFE010000235.1:0-5926 GCA_044351705.1 Luteolibacter sp.
GCATGGTCTGGCACCACGTCTCACGAGAAATCCACGACGCTCCTCAACATGACCGCGTCCTGGCTGGGTGGACTTCTGACCATTTCAAGAAGTCCTCCTGCACCGCCGGTGAATTTTTGTGAGGGCAGAATGCTCAAACCCAGGCTTCGCCAACCAATACATCTTGGAGCGGTGGGGGGCCGGGGTGCCAGTATGGGTTGTAACGTTTTGTAACGTTTTTGACCCTCATTTTGGTGCCATTTCGCGCACCTCGGCGCACTTCCTAGCAACTCGTCAATTTCCAGAGATGGCAAAAAATCCTTTATATATAAAGGAAAAACGGCCATTTTGCAGCACATACGGGTGATGAGAATCGAACTCACGCCTCAAGCTTGGGAAGCTCACGTTCTACCATTGAACTACACCCGCCTTGCTGCTGACGCTCCACGCAATACCCTGATTTCACAGATTGGCAACGCTATTTTCAGGCCCTGGCACGCAATTTTCCAGCAACACGGTTTTTCCGCCCACTGCGAAGCCGCAACAATTCGGACCGCCGTCCCCTGCCCCCCGAAATAATCAAAAAACAAAAAAAAACCTTGCAGGGATAACCCATTTGCTGTTTTGTTCCCTCCAGAAGACGCGGGCATAGCTTAGTGGTAAAGCCCTAGCCTTCCAAGCTAGACATGCGGGTTCGATTCCCGCTGCCCGCTCCATTATTTGGAAATCTGAAAATTCACCGCCTGCCCCCCCAATCCCTCACATGAAAAAAAACGTCCGCTTTGCTCTGCTGACTGCTGCTTTGGGACTGTTGTCCTGTGCTGCAGCATTTGCCGAGGTTGATTGCAACCAACTCGCAGCATCTGTGAAAGGCGCGGTTGCTGCCGACCTGTCCGCCACTCTGCAAGTTGTCGAAAAAACCGTCATGGCTAATCCGGGTTGCGCCTGTGAAGTGGTCAAAGCCGCCATTGAAGGGTCCAAGGCGGAGGTGAATTTGGTCGCCGCCATTGTTGAAACCGCAGTGGTGGTTGCACCTGAGCATACCCGACTCATTGCTCAATGCGCGGTAGCCGTGGCTCCCGACGCCTTGCCAAACGTCACGGCAGTGCTTGCCAGACGGCAACCCCCACCCAAAAAGGTGGTCTACGGCCACAGCGCCAAAAGTCCCGTCAGCGCCAAGGGCGGCGAGGTGACGCCTGCTCCTGCGGCTGTGGGTAGCAACCCCCTCGACTTCCCTGGCTCCGGCATCGCGGACCCCCCGGTCAGGGTCGGTGGTTTCCTCTTCTTCCCGTATAGTCCAGGGCTTTTCGTGCAGCCGATCATCACTCCACCCGCGATTGTACCCGGCCCGGGGACCATTGTGCCGCCGATCATCAGTCCTCCCGCAATCACGCCCGAATAGACCGGCCCTGCTAATTTACTTCCCATCCACAATTATCACATGAAACGCAAAGTCATCCCTTTATTTGCACTCGTTGTTGCGACCGGCATTGCCTCGGCGGCAGATGGTCTTTACCATATCGGCAGTGAGGCGCAGGAATCCATGCCCCTCAAATGGAGCGTGGGTGCGAGCGTGACCTATGACGACAATGTCACGCCCGGCAATACCGTAAAGGAAGACTCGGTTTCTATTAGCCCGTACGTGGGACTGTCATTCATCAATGTCACTCCCCAGACCACTTGGGATGTCTATACGCGGTTGGGTGCCATCTATTACTTCGACCAACCGTCGGCCAGCGGGGCTGATGACTTCTATCCGCAAGCCCGCGTCGGCGTAAATCTCACCCACCGCTTCGATGAGCGCCTTCGTCTTGTCAGCCGCAATTTCATCGCTTACGAGCTGGAGCCGGATTACTCATATGGATTTGCGACCAGCCGCCAGGTGGGTGCCTACACGTTCTGGCAAACCGACAATGCATTGGGTTTCCGCTGGTCTGAGCGGGTTGCCACTTATACGGGGTTTTCCGTTACCGGCTTGAGCTATTCGGATATCGACAATGAGGACCGCTTGACATGGATGTTCTACAACCAGTTCCGGTATCAGCTCACGCCCCAGCAAACGGTGCTGACCTTTGATTACCGTTACGGTCAAACTGCGGGCGACGGCTACGCCTCTGATTCCACCGACCATTACTTGGTGGCCGGCATCGAGCATCGCTTCAGCCCGAACACGATTTTAATCGCGCGTGGCGGAGCCCAGTTCCATGACATGGATAAAGGCGAAAGCAGCGTCGGTCCCTATTTCGAAGTAACCTTGAATTCGCGCGTTACCGAGGAATTAACGCTGATCGGTTTTGCCCGCTATAGTATTGAAGCTTATGACACGGTTCAAAACTACGGCGGCGGCATTTACGATTTTGGCCAACGCAGTACCTTGCGCATCGGGGTTTCCGGCGATTATGCCCTCACGCCCATGCTCTCCATCATTGGCGGGGTCGACTACATCCCTGCCTCTTATGATGACGGCAAATGGATGGCGGGTTCCCCGGCAGCCCCTGCCACCGCTTCCGGCTTGAGCGAGGACCTCATCAACCTTTATATCGGTTTGTCGCTAAAGCTCTCCAGCCACCTGTATGGCACGGCTTCCTACAATTACACCGATTCCAATTCGGATTTCGCGGGTCACTCCTACGATCGCAATCGTGTCACGATCGGCCTGCGCTACGAGTTTTGATGCTGCGGCACGCCAAGTCCCTTACCACCAAGTTCCCAAAAACCGTCGTTGGATTGACTAAAACTCCCGCAATGCATCACATTGCGGGAGTTTGCTTTTGATTTACGCCGGATTTTGATTATACTCGCCATTGACCCACCCAGCCATGCATTCCACCTCTCCACAGCAAAGTGAAGCGACCCTCCACGCAATCGATTACTGGCAGGTTGTCAAAAACCGTTACGGCGTGATTCTTATCACTCTGTTCCTGGTTTTCATGACGGCCTCGGTCATCACCTATGTGATGCCCAAGAAATACGAAAGCTATACCAAGATTGAAGTCAAGCCGAGGGTGCCGGTCATGACCGTTTTCAGGGGGATGGACGAATCCAGCGGCTACAGCCGCACCACGCAGAATTTCTTCAACACGGAGTTTGAGAAAATCAAAAGCCGCAACGCCCTCACGAAAGTGAGTGAGAGTCTGGACCTGCCAAGCCGTTGGAGTCTGGATCGTGAAATCGTCCTTCGGATTCTCACCGGCATTGTCCGGACCGATAACATTCGTGGCACGGATTTGATCACGATTAGTGTGCGTCATGCCGACAAGGAAGCCTGCAAGGAGATCGCTGCGGAGGTGGCGCGCGCCTACAAGGACTATCGCAGCGAAATTGAAAACAAGGAGGGCGACCGGGCACTCGTGGAACTTAAAAAGGCAGTCCGGGCGCAGGAAGACACCGTCGAGGAGCGCCGCAAGGTGCTGGCCAATATTGTGCGCTCAAAGGGCATCATTTATCGAGGCCCGGATTCCTATTACCAGCAAACGGGCATGGAAGACGACAACGGCGCCCGTACCGCCCTTGACACCTTCAATCAGTTGGAAACGGAAAAAATGCAGTTGGAGAGCATGATCCAAAGCCTGTTGAAATACAGCAGCGAACAACTTATGGTGTATGCGTCCGGCTTACAGCTTCCCGACAACGTGATCCAAACGCTCTATCCGAAGTATCTGGAACAGAAATCGCAGTTTGAAGGCTTGAAAAGACAGGGGTTGGGCAGCAAACACCCCACGATGTTGTCCCATGCCCAGGTCCTTGAAGCCATGAAAAAGCAACTCGATGAGGGCGTCATTTCGCTGCGGGACACCTTGCAGGCCAAACTCGAACTCGCTGAAGCCCGCTATAAACGCGCCATGGTCAGTAAAAACGAAAAGCGCACCGATGCCATCAAGCATGGTTTGGATGCGCAGGACTATGTGGATGCCAAGCGCGATTTCGAGTCCGAGCAGGAGATGCTCCAGCAGATGAAGATCAAATTGATTGCCGAGGAGATTGCCGAAAAAATGCCGGATGAATCCATCGTCGTGCATGATGAGCCGGTCGTGTCACAAAGCCCGGTGGTTCCCAATGTGACTCTCAACCTGATGCTCGGCGCGGTTGTCGGCGTGATCTTCGGCCTCGGCATCGCCTTCTTCCTGGAATACATCGACACCTCCGTGAAGTCACTTGAAGACGTCGAACGCTTTTTGCAAGTGCCCGTGCTGGCGGTCATTCCCAAAGATGTCGGCATCCTCCACAAGCAAAGCGGCATGAGTCCGGATGCCGAAGCCTATCGGATTTTGCGCACCAATATTGAGTTCAATCGCAAGAATCCCGAGGACAATTCGATTACGGTGGTTTCTGGCGGTGCCGGCGAGGGCAAATCCACCACCCTTGTGAATTTGGCCTATGTCTGCGCCCAAGGCGGATACACCACGTTGATGATCGATGCCGATTTGCGCCGCCCGCGACTTCATACATTCTTCGACATCAACAATTCGGTGGGACTCTCGAATTACCTGACTACCGAGCTCATGCTTGAGGACGTCATTCTCCAGACGCCGGTGGTTAACCTTTACTTCATGCCCTCCGGCATCCTGCCCGCCGATGCGGCCGGCATCCTCAACTCGCGCCGCATGTCCGATCTCATCCGTGATGTTAAGAACCGTTTCGATCTGGTACTGGTTGACAGCCCGCCGATGCTCGGCGTGAGTGACGCTTCAGTGCTGGCCAGCGAAGTGGACCTGACCATGATCGTTGTGCAACATCGCAAATTGCCGAAGAATATGCTGCTGCGGGTCAAGCAAGCGGTAGAAAATGTGGGCGGCAACGTGCTGGGTGTTGTCCTCAACAACGTGGATGTTCGCAGTGACAGCCAATACCAATACTACACGAGTTATTACACCTATTATGCACCGGCCGAGTCCCAGATTGGGGCCCCGATTTTCAGTTCATCAGCCAAGCCCCAGGCATCCGCCAAAGCCCCCGCCCCGCCGCGCCAAGACGATGCCGAACTCTATTGACATACATCAAACCACCGCCAAATTGCCGACATGAATTTCAAATCGATCCTCTTTGGCAGCGTTGCATCGCTGCTGCTGGCCGTCACCGGGTTTGCCCAGAGCCTGATCTTGCCTGGAAAAGCGATTACCATCACCTTCTCGGGTGTGCCGGCGGACGAAAAGCCCCGCGTTGATGGAAGCTACCCGGTTTCTGATAGCGGCATGATCAACATGCCGCACATCGGCCAAATCAAGGCGGGTGGCCTCAAAGCGGACGAGCTCTCACGAATCCTGGAAGCGACCTATAAGAGCCGCCAGATTTATACCAATCCGACGATCCAAGTGCTGAATTCGACCATAGGGATGATTGACAAGCCACTGGTTCATGTCGGCGGGCAGGTGCGCCGCCCCGGGCCCACTGAATTCACCCAGGGGCTCACGCTCTATCAGGCCATTCAGGCAGCGGGTGGACCCACAGAATTTGGCAGCATGAAACGTGTCAAACTGTTCCGCAGCAACAAGCAGCGTCAATACGACCTGACCATTGAGCAGTCGATGTCGATACCGCTGGAACCCAATGACACGGTCGAGGTTCCGCGCAAGGGGATTTTCGATTGGAATTGAGGTGGCGGTTTTGCCGCTTCCAACTTCCTGTCGGGGGCGATACTTTCTCGATATCATGAGCCCGAACTGGCAAAACCTCAGCCTCTTGATTGCCGCTGTCGCAGGGTTTTTTTGTGGTGATTGGACACAGGCCCTGGAGTTGCCAACCGCCTTGATGGAACGCTTGAAATCGGAAAAGTTTGCGGAGCGGGAACAGGCTGAAGCGGAGTTGCTGCTGTGGGCGCGCCAAGACCAGAATGCATCGACGGAACAACTCTATCAGCAATCCCGAACTGCGGAGGATCCCGAGGTGCGCGAGCGTTGTTTTTCGGTGTTGCGGCAACTCGTGACGGACGAATATCTGCGTGTTGGGG
>JBILFE010000236.1:0-5925 GCA_044351705.1 Luteolibacter sp.
TGCAACGACACGGCATGAGCACGCAGAAGTTGCCGGATGGATCGGATGCCATGCCGGGACTGAGCCCGTCGATGAGGCGCAACGTAGAGCCGATGGCGAGGGCGTCCGCCAGTTGCCCCGGCGGGAACGCGGTCACCGGTGGTTTTCCCTCCCCTGATATGGTGACCGGGACATGGATGTGCGAGTCGGTCTCTTCGGAATCCCGGAGCGTCAGCGTGAGGTGGCCGGGTTTCTCCCAGGTGAGCCGCACGTAGTTCCCATGGCCACCCTTGCCATCCAGGGACCGCAGCCACGAGATGAGCGCGGGGCGGTGGGTATCAGGGATGGTGACGTCCGCCAGAAAATCGCGCGGGATCACCTGTCGGTAATTCGGGTAATTGCCCTCAATGGTCTTGGCGATAAGCGTGTGCGGTCCGGAGCGGAACTGGACGTGTGGCCCATCTCCGTGGTCGGGTTGTTGGATTGCAGCATCACGGGCGGCGAAATCCGGGAAGCCCAGCACATGCACGGCGGCGTTGGGCAGGATGAACTCCCGCCCGGTGACGCGCGCTGGGGCTCCTGCCAGCAACCGGCCATTGGTCGCAATCAGCGTTCCGCCATCGTCCGGTGAGAACAAGACGCCGTTGAGAACGTAGCGGGTTGCATCGGTGGATGCACAGCCAGCCACCGTCTGGAGGGCCAGCAAAGTTTCCTTGGGCACGGTGGTGATGTGACCTTGGATTGCAGGACGCTCCGTGAAGCCGGATGCGGGTTCGGTTTGATAGACGGTTTCCACCGGCATCTTGCCACAGATGACGGTGAGCTTGAGCACGGGCTTCTTTGGATCGGGCTTGGCCGGGCACTCGAATTGCACGCTGCTGCCCTGGTCGCCCCTGGCTGCGGCTGCGAGAGCGGCGGCGGGGATGAGGAAGCGCGTGCTTTCGGGTGGGAACGGGTTGATGGTGGCGGGCAGCCGGGTTTCCAGCCAGTGGTCGAGATCGCTGACGGCCAGGGTGAGCCCGGCGGCATCGATGGTGGCGAGCACATGGGTGAGAACCGGCAGCTTGAGCCGCTCGAAGTGGATCCGGGTAAGGAGCTTGCGGGCGGCCTTGATGGCGGAGACGGGGATGGTGATGTTCATGTTGGGTTATAGGTTAGAGGTTATTGGTTATTGGGAATACAGGAGACGCAAGACACAAGACTTGAAGACGCAAGAGCCAGAGGAAGCAGTGCATGGGCACGGTCCATCGGTTCTTATCTTGCGTCTTGGGTCTTGCAGTCATGCGTCTCCTAACGGTTTACCGTTCCGGCTTGATGTAGGCGTTGATGCCGACGATGACGGGCTGGCCGTTGATGCGGGCCTCGGTGGGTTGGTTGCCGTTGCTGCTGGCGACCGTGAGCGTCTTGCCGGAGGAAGACGGACGCGGCGTGTGCAGCGGGATTTCGATGTGCAGGACGTTGTCCTTGATGGTTGTTTTCATGGTAGGGGAATGAGGTTAGAGGTTATTGGTTATTGGGAATACAGGAGACACAAGACACAAGACTTGAAGACGCAGGAGTAGAGGAAGACGTGCATGCGCATGGTCCATCGGTTCTTATCTTGCGTCTTGGGTCTTGCAGTCTTGGGTCTCCCGAACGGTTCACTGTTCGGATTCAACCAGATCCATCGCGCCTGTCAGCGGGACCGACCGGCCCGGGATGTTCTCTTTCAGCAGCACCTCAAGGGCGAACTGTCCCGTCCACTGAATGTCAGCGGCCCGGTTGCGGCAGGTGCCACCCTGCGTTTGGTTGCCACGACGCTCTCCGGCAGCGCCACTCTAACGGTGTCTGACGGTGCCGGCAGGGAACTGTGGCGGCAGCAACTGAGCGCGGGTCCAGAGCAAGGTCCCTGGCGCAAAACCACCCGCGACGATCACTGGCAGACTTGGCGTGCCGAGGGTGAGGTGGAGTTTCGGGTCAAGCTGGCGGGACGCAGCATTGTGATTTTAGGAAAGAGAAAACATGAGATCTAACATGCCGGTCGTGGCCGTCGCCGTGGCTGCCATATCCGTGCACGCCCATCTGCCAGTCCCTGTATCTAGCAATTTTCAAACTTCCAGGAGCCGTCGCCCTTGAGTTCGAGGACCGCATCGTGGAACTTGCCGATGGAACGGCGGTTGCCAACGCTGGCAAAGAGTTTGGCGAAGCTTTTCACCCGCAGATAGATCAGCTCTTCGGTTTCGGCGTCGAGGGCGGAGGTGGCTTCATCGAGAAACACGTAGTCCGGCTTGCTCAGCAACACGCGCGCAAAGGCCAGCAGTTGCCGTTCGCCATTGGAAAGAAAGCTGCCCCAATCCAGCTCGGCCTGCAGGCCGCCGACGCGGTCGTGCATGCTTTCAAGGCCCACCTGTACCAGCGCGGCGTGGAGGTCGTCGTCAGTGAGGGTGCTTTTGTGATGCAGCGAGTAGAGCAACTGGCTGCGCAGCGAGCCGAGTGCCATGTATGGCCGTTGTGGCAGGAACGCGGTTTGTTGCACTGGCGGGCGGGTAAGGGTGCCGGAGCCATGCCGCCAGAGGCCGGCGATAACGCGCAGCACGGAACTCTTGCCGCTGCCGCTCGGCCCGCAGATCAGCAGCGACTGATCTATCAATTGGAACGAAAGATCCCTAACAATCGCCTTGGCCTCGCCAGGGGGGCAGATGGTCACGGCGCTGAATTGCAGCATGGGCTTTTCCAGCGTCGCAATCGCCTCGCCTGGCAAATTCGGGGCGGTGGATTCTTGGAGCGCCTCGGAGAAGGAGCCCAGGCGTGTCGTCACCGCCGCCAGCGAGCTGAACGCGTTGAAGTTGGAGACCACCACCGAGAGAGCGGTCAGCACGCTGGAAAATGCCCCGGCGGCTTGGATCACCACCCCAAATTCAATTTTTCCGTTGAGGTAGAGCGGGGCCGCGATGACGGTTGGAATGATCGGGATGAGAAAATTATAGCCGAAGGTGAAGAAGTTGAGGTTACGGGTCCAGCCGATGATATCGATGAGGTTGTGCACGCAATCGCGGAGGCGGACGCGGACGCGGTTGGCTTCTTTGGACTCGCCGCGGATCAGGGCGATGGCTTCGGCGTTATCGCGGACGTTGATGAGCTTATAGCGGAAGTCCGCCTCCATGCGCAACTGGGCGAAGTTCAAGCCAATGAGCGGCCGGCCGAGCAGGAAGGCGATCACCGAGCCGACGAGGGCGTAGACCACGGCAGCAACCACAAGCTGGCCGGAGATGGAGTAGAGGATATAGATGAAGCTGAAAAAGGTAAACGTGGAATTCATCAGGATCATGAAGATCGACAGCGTGGTGGTGGTGAAATTCCGCACGTCCTCCTGGATGCGTTGGTCCGGATTGTCAACGTCGGTGTAAGTGAGGATCTTGTAGTAGGCGCGCCGATGCAGGTAGTCATCGATGTATTTGCGCGACAGCCATTGCCGCCAGAATAGGGCGAAGCGCTCTTCGGTGTAGCGGTAGAACACATTGATCACCGTGAGCACCGCCAGCGCGGCCAGGTAATAGTAGAGTTGGTGGAAAAACTCCGCCTTCTCGCGTAGCGCCAGGGCGTTGAAAAAGTCGCGGTTGATGTAGCTGATCACAAAGTCCATGCCGCGGGAGGCCAGCGCGAAGCCGAGGATGGCCACCAACAACAGACTGAAGATCCAACGTTTTTCCGACAGAAACACCGGCTTCACGAGCCGTTTGAAGCGCTGCCAGGTCGTCGTCGTAACTGTCGTCATAGCATATGGCGCTCTTGATAGGGCCGGCGCTGCCAGGCCTGAGGCACACTCGGGCTGTGCGGGGATGGGAGGATTTTGCGCGTTGGTTAACCTACTCCTCCGGTCGGCAATGCCAAGCAATCTTTTGGATATTTCGGAACACGCCGGGCGGGCCAGACTTGACAACAAAGCCGGCACCTCCTAGCTTCCAAACCACGGATCCCCCGCCATTATCGTGCCTGAAATTGCTCCCATTTTCCTGACGCTTGGCATCCTCGTCGGCAGCTTGTTGTTGGCGGCGGTGCTGTGGCCCGGGTGCGGGCTGCTGGCGCGCAACCGCCAGCGGCGGGCCAGCGCCGCCCGCGTCCTGCGTGAAGATGCCCTCAAGCACATCTGCAAAACCGTGGCAAGTGGGCGGCGGCCGACGCTGCAAAGCGTGGCGGGTTCGCTGCACCTCAGGCCCGACGCCGCGGCGGGGTTGTTGCGCGAGATGGAGCAAAACGGCCTGGTGAGTTATTCCTCCGGGGATCTGTGCCTAACCGAAAACGGGCGGCGTGCCGGCCTCCACATCATCCGCGCGCATCGTTTATGGGAATGTTATCTGGCAGACCAAACCGGCTTGCGCGAGGATGAGTGGCATGCGCGTGCGGAGCAGCGTGAGCATGCGATGACGCCGGCCGAGGCGGATGCGCTGTCGGCCCAACTGGGCAATCCGACCCATGATCCGCACGGCGACCCGATCCCGAGTTCCAGCGGGGAGTTGGAACCGGACGCGGGGCAGCCCCTGGCTGCGTTGGCGGCCGGTGAGTCCGCGTTGTTGCTGCACATTGAGGATGAGCCGGAAAACTTATATGCGCAACTGGTGGCACAGGGATTGCGGGTGGGCATGACCGTGCGCATGTTGGAGAAAAACGAGCTGCGAGTGAGGTTTCTGGCCGGGGGCGAGGCGCGGGAACTGGCCCCCATCCTCGCCCATCAGATCGAGGTTCTGCCGTTGCGGGAGCCGGATGCGGAGGAAACTGCGGAAAATCTGGCCGGCTTCGGGCCGGGCCGGCGGGTGACGGTGCTGGGCTTGTCGCGGAGTTGCCGCGGCCAGGAACGCCGGCGCCTGTTGGACCTCGGATTCGTCGCCGGCACCGACGTCACCGTGGACATGATCAGCCCAAGTGGCGAGCCCACCGCCTATCGCGTCCGCGGCACGCTCATCGCCCTGCACCGCGAACAGGCAAAATTAGTCATGGTCAAACCAGCCCCGGCAGCGCAAGCATGAGCGGTCTAACGGAAAGCACGCCGCCAGCAACCGCCGCGGGTGCGGCGTGCGCCGCGTGTCCGAGTTATCGTGCGGCCCGGCTCAAGAAACTCGGCTTGGACATGCAGAGCTGGGATTTTGCCGTGGCCCTGGCGGGCAACCCCAACACCGGTAAAAGCACGGTGTTCAATTCCCTGACAGGACTCAGGCAGCACACCGGCAATTGGCCCGGAAAAACCGTGGTGCGGGCCGAGGGTGGCTTCGAATTCAGCGGCAAACGCTTCAAGCTCATTGACCTGCCCGGCACCTATTCGCTCATGGCCGGCAGCCCCGACGAGGAGGTGGCGCGCGATTTTCTGCTTTTCGGCGAGCCGGATGTCACCGTGGTGGTGGTGGATGCCAGCCGCCTGGAACGCAACCTCAACCTCGCCTTGCAAGTGCTCGAAATCACCGACCGGGTGGTGATTTGCCTCAATCTGATGGATGAGGCGCGGCGCCAAGGGCTGGCGGTCGATAGCCGGCGTTTGTCGCGCGATCTGGGAGTGCCGGTGGTTGCCACCGCCGCCCGTTTTGGTGAGGGGCTGCCCGAGTTGTTGCAGGCGATCGAGGACGTGGCCAGCGGCCGGTTTGTGTGTCGGCCCTATCGGCTGCAATCGCATCCGCAGGATTTGAAGGCAGCCCTAACCCTCCTGACGCAGGCGATCAGCGCCGAATTTGCCGGCTTGCCCAACACCCGCTGGGTGGCCATGCGCCTGCTGGATGGCGATGAGACCATCGCCGCCGCCCTGCGCCATGGCGAACTCGGCCGCACCGAACAGGCAATCACACCCGACAATTCCGCAGTGCTAAGCATCCTGCAAGTGGCCGAGCGTCTGCGGCGGCAGGTCGGCACCCAGTTTCATGAACGCATCGTGGAAACCATCTATGCCGAGGCCGCGCGTCTGGCAGAGCGCGCCGTGGTCCA